>JAXDCU010000561.1:0-8814 GCA_034677645.1 Verrucomicrobiia bacterium | reverse complement strand
TAGCGTTTCAGGACGCTCTGGGTCGTTTTGCTCGGCGCGGCGGGGGGAGGGGGGCAATGCAAGCTCGGCGGTCATTTTCACAGGGCCATGCGTTGCGGCCGTGCCGCGCTGCGATCAACTTCGATTCTCACCGCAGCCAGTTTGGCAAGGCTGTTGTCAGGGGTGGCACGTAGGTGATTAGCAGAACTCCGATCAGCAACACGATTAGCATTGGCAGGGTCGCGCGCGTGACTTCACCCATTGGCTTGCCGAACCGATAAGATGACAGGAACAGGTTCATGCCGACTGGGGGCGTGAGGTAGCCAAGTTCAAGATTTGCGAGGAAGAGAACGCCCAAGTGAACCATGTCGATGCCAAATGCCTGGCCGATGGGTACCAGCAACGGCACGACCACTACGATGGCCGAGTAGATGTCCATCAAGCATCCGACGATCAGCAGAAACACGTTCACGAAAAGCAGGAACAAGAGCTTCGATTTTACCGCGCCAGTCACCCACTCAACGCCTTGGTCGGGAATCTGCGCCAAGATCAAGTAATGCGTGAATCCGAGTGCGACGCCGAGGATCAGGAGCACGCCACCGACCAACAGACCGCACTCAGTCATGACGCGCGGCACGTCACTCCACAGACGCAAGTCGCGGTAGACAACGACTTCGATCAGGAACGCGTAGAGGGCGGTGAGTGCCGCGGCCTCGACCGGCGTGGCGAAACCGCCGAACAACGCCACCAACGCGACAACTGGCAGGAGAAGCTCCCACTTGGCGGCCCAGATCGCCGCCCGTGCGACCGCTGGTTCGAAACGGGTTGCTGAGGCTTGGCGTTTGGGCCCGCACCGCACGCCCCACCAAGCGCACATGCCGACGAGGAGAACGCCTGGCAACAAACCGCCTTGGAACATTTCCTCCATGCGCAGACTGGTGTTGCCGCTGCTGCTGGCAATAATCGAGTAGAGAATCGGCGGCAGACAGGGGGGAAAGAGCAGACCGAGCGAGCCCGAGCCGGTGAGAAGTCCGAGGGACGCGCGATTAGAGTAACCGGCTTGGACGAGGATAGGCATGAGGAGGCCGCCCAGGGCGAGGATTGTGACGCCTGATGCACCGGTGAACGATGTGAAGAACGCGCAGACCAGCACGGTGACAATCGCCGGCCCGCCCCGCACCGTTCCGAGCGCCGACTGGAAGACGGCGACCAGGCGTCGCGCCGCTCCGCCTTCCGCGAGGAAGTAGCCGGCCAGGGTGAAGAGCGGAATTGCTGGGAGCGTAGGGTTGGTGGTGAGACGGTAATGGTTGGTTGGTATGGCCGCCACCGCCTCGCCACCTGTCCACAACAGAATCAACGCCGCCCCCCCGAGCACGGTGAACACAGGCGCGCCCAGAGCAGCCGCCATCAACAACAAGCTTAACGCCGGCCAGCGAACTCGCTCGAGCGTAAATGCGCCTTCTTCGGGCCAGAGGACTCCGATGGCCACGATGGCAGCCGTGCCGGCCAGTGTAACAAGTCGGGCGCGCCAATGTTTGCCGCCGTGCCAGACCAATCGCAGGGCCACTAGGGCCAGACCCAGAACCATGAATGCCTGCACAGTCCAGATCGGAATTCCGTAGGCCAAGACCTTGCCCTTCTCGCGACTGGCCAGCACGAACTGAACCGCGGCAATGCAGAGGAAAGCCGTGACGCCAGCGGCAGTGGAATTGCTGAAAACCAGGGCGATGTTCTTCCACCGAGATCGTAAACGGCTCGTGAGGGCTGAAAGGGCGAGCAGGCGATTGTCCCGCGCGGCGATTGCTCCCCCAAGCATGCATACGATCAGCACGAGATGCTGAACAACTGGGACTGACGCTTCAACGTTGTCGTCGAAAACGACGCGCTGGACCATCTCAGCGCACGGGAGCAAGGTCATGGCGGCCAACGCCAGCACCACGCCCATGTTCTCGGTCTGCCTCAACCACGACCAGACGGGGTGTCTGGCCTGAGCCGGATCGGTTGCGGCGCTGGGCAGTTCAGCGGTCGTCATTTTGGCGGCTTACAGCCTACAGGCTGGACGACAGCCGAAGCCGCTCCGGCATGTGGCGCAAGCTTCAGCCTGTGTGTTGTGAGTTCCGGAAGGCACAAGGAGAATCCGTTTCGTGGAGGCTCGCGCTTCGCTCATTTGACACGCCTGGATTCACTTCCGCCGGCTTGAGCGGTATTCGTCTATCAGGCGCAAGGCCTCGTCGAAGATGTCCGTCGGGACAAGCGTTCCGCGGATTTTGGGATACACGGCTTCGGCGGCGAGGCGCCACTCGGTTTCCAATTCGGGGGTTGCACGAGTTACTTTCAAACCGCGCTTCTCCATCGCACGGACGGATTCCTCGTTTTCCTTACGTCCGCTTTCTTTGATCTCCTTGCCCGCGGTCACGGCTGCTTCGAGGAGCCTAGGGCGGAAATCCGCTGGGATTTTCTCCCAATCTTTCTTGAGCATGATACAGGCGCCCACGAGGGGGGCCCAGTTTATCTCGAGCATGTACGGGGCACGTCCGTCGATCTGGGTTGCCAATGCGAACACGGGCGGCGCCGGCGTAGCCTCGATCAGACCAGTCTGCAAGCTTGGCAGCATATCCGACGGTTCGAGTGGGATGGCGTTGAAGCCGGCCGCCTTGTAGATGTTCACCTGGTCCGGACTTCCTGCCCAGGTAAAGAGCTTGAGCTTCTTGAGATCGTCCGGGCGGCTGACCGGTCTCTTCGAGAAGAAGCGGACCCAGCCGGCGTCGGACCAGAACAGGACCACGAAACCTTTGTTCGCCAGGCGCTGTTCGAGCATGGGACGGAGTTTCTCGCCCACATAATCCACCTCGGCGAAATCGCGGAAGCCCATCGGTATGCTTTGGAGACCGGCCACGGCCAATTCGATTTCAGACAAGCCGACACCGGTCAGCATCGCGGCTTGGATTGAGCTGACGCTCATCAGGTTGACGGTGTCGGCTTCGCCGCCCAGTTTGCCATCGGCGTAGATGACTAGGTCAATTGAGCCATTGGAGGCTTTCTTCCAAGCGTCCTTCATGGACAGCAGACTCTTGTGATACGTGCTGCCGGCGGGCGCCAGTGTTGCCAGTTTGACCCGCGTGGCGGCGTGCGAGGCGCTTGCGGCGAACGCTATGGCGATCCACACCGCGCAGAGAGTCCGCAACATCCGGCCGACTTTAGAAAACGTTGTGGTCATATACTCGCAACGAACCGGGTCGGGACCGATTCCACTCGGTCCCTGATTTCGCCAAACAAACGGGGACGCGGTGGAACGCGTCCCTACCGGGTTCATGGTCTTCATGCGTGTGCAGGCGAACATCGACAATCTCCATTAGCCAGCTATTCAAGCATCAGAAACAAGTCGGCTTTTTTCGACAGCAACCAGCGCGCGCGCCGTTGCATGACCAAGTTCGCAAGGCGCTGGTCAGGCCAGTTGTCCGGGTCGATCGCGAGTGCCTGGTTCATCAGAGTCTGGAACGTCTTGATGTCCTGCTTCTGAACCGCGACAGCCTCGGCGTACGCGACCAGTGGCCCCGCAAGTCGCCCTCGAGCCAACTCCATCGATCGTTCGAAGTGTCGCCTCGAACGCTCCGCTGGGTCTCCGGTCATGCCCTGCCGCGTCATTTCGTAAGTGATGAGAAAGCTGTGGATCGCGCCGTCGCCGTAGGCCTCATCTAGTTCCAGGGCGCGGTCGATTAGCGCCTCCATCATCGGGATTTCAGCCAGCAACGGCGGATCATCCTTCCCGAGCGAAATGGCCGCTCCCCAGGAGACGGCAGTCCAGTACAGAAATGGGACATCGCGTTTGTTCATGCCGCGTACGGCTTCACGAGGGGCGGCGTTGAGGCCGGCCTTGAAACCGGGATGCGAAGTCTCGAGACCGCGGAGTCCGTAATCCCGCGCGCGCAGGTAGAGACGCTTGGCCCGGGCGCGCAGTGCATTGGCCGCGGCCAGGTCGCTGTCTTCGAGTTCATCGGCATCCTGCTGAACGAATGCGTAGGCGTACTGGACGAACCCCGCTGAAGCGGCGGACAGCAAGCCGCGGTGGCGTGGGCTTTCGGCAAGCAGGCTTTCCATCAGCTTGAGGCTGAATGGCACTGCGGCGCGGACCAGTTCGGGGTCTTCGTCGCTGCTGAAAGTGCTGCCGCCCGAAGCCAAGGCGTTGCCCACCTGGTTGATCGCGTATCGTTTGATCGAACAGCCCGATGCGATGGCAAACAACATCAGGCTGGCGATCAACCTAACGGACATCGCCCTGTGACTGGTTCGTTGAAACAGCGGTATAGTTCGAGTTGTCACCGCACTATTTGGTCAGCTTTGTCGCTCGCCGGGAGCAGGGCAAGCTCGAACTCATCCCATGCATTGGTGTTTTGGATATGCTTTCTGACGAACCGCTGTAGATCAGCCGTGCTTGCGGTGAACATGATCCCGTTGTCATCCCCCTTCTGCCAAGCTGGCGCCGAGCGGTCCTGGGCAAGCTCTTCTTTGAGCCAATCGAGTTGCATTGTTTCCAGCCGCAGTTGCGGTCTGGCCAGCTTGACTTTCATGAACATATGACGCCGGATCAGAAGGAACCGCTCAGTTTCGTTGTCGCTGGCCTTTTCAATCACTGATTCCCGCGGGCATATGTCCAGAAACAGTGTGTCATCAAGTTTCAGCAATCGGGTTTCGAACTTGCCCGTCTTGCCATCCTTTGGCGTGACCGTCAGTTCGTACTCCAGATCGCCACTTTTCGTGAAAACCCACTTGTCAGAGTCAGGATCGTCCTTGTCGGCCCACGTGCCAAGCAAAGTTGCATCGTAAATGAGGTCGGCTTTGGTATAGAGCGGGTTCAAGGACGTGGAGAGGCAACCTGTCAATACCAGCAAAGCCAGGACTGCAGCCCCGGAGACCAGGCGCTTCCGACAGAAGAACGCGGATATGCTCAATCGACGCCGTGCGGAAGCAAGATGTCGTTTCATGGTGTATGAATAACACCGGCTGCGAGTATACGATGCGGAAAAAGCAATCAGGAACATTGCATGGATTGGTGATGTGGCAAACCCAGACAGCGCCGTCAGAACGTCGCCACCACATGCCAGGGGCCCGCGCGTGGCTGAAGCTCAACGAGCTGGCGCTGGGCGTCGATGTGGGCTGAGCGTCCGTTGACCGTGGCATTTCGGACTGGCCGGCCCGCCGGGTCTCGCAATCGCAGCCGGAGTCTTTTGGGGGCGTTGTCGGTGAGCAGTCTCACGTTCGCGACCACGCGGTTAGAGGCGATTTCAGAAACGATTTCCAAGTCAAGCCTACCGAAGAGCGTCGCCGCTCTTTCGATCTTGATGCGTCGGCCGTCTCGCATCCAGGCCAGTGGCACTCCCAGGCCCAGCTCGAGGGCATTATCGCGCTCGAACACCAGCATCTGGCGCATCCACTGAACGAACTTGCACTCGTCGGGTGTCTTGTAGAGAGGACCCTCGCCTCGGCCCAGGGCGGGGAGCCATTCTGCAAAACAGATCGCATCCGGGTATAGACTGGCCCATGCCGTGTTGTAGAAGGCACGGATGAAGTTGGCCACCTGGTCCCGTTCCAGGTACACAGGCGCAAGATCGAGCAAGTTCGGCTGCAGCGTGAATCCGCCCAGGTCAAAGAAGTCCTCGGCCGGGTTTTCCAGACCGTAACCGCTTTCAGGACCGAGAAAGATGTTATCTTCGAGGTCCTGGATCATCCAATCCACAAACCTGTGCTGAGGGTCATATACCTCGCCAGTGACCAAATGCAGTGCCGGGTAAAGCGCTTCGCGAATCCAGCCTTCCTTGAGATGAGTCAGCGCGTGGACTCGCGACGGCACGTATGGAACGTACGTGCCGTCTCGGAGCCGCACAACTGGGGAAGTGGCCGTTGACTCGGCCACGCTCGCGCGGATGTCGTGGTGGAACGACTCGGTCTCAACCGCCAGACGCGCTGCCGCTTGGCGCACCTCCCTCACCCATCTCGACGGCGGGCGTGTGCTGGCTGGCGATGCATCAACCACGCGCGCGGCTTCGTCCAGCGCCTGAACAACGCGTTTCATGCCCAGGTGATAATAAGCGTCGGTCGCATAGTAGTAGAGATACTCTTCAACGTCTTCGAGGTCGCCAGCCGGCGCCAAGCCGAACTCGATGGGGCGTCTGCCGGACGCCGGCATGACTCGTGTGGCCTGCCGCTCGCGCACTACCCAGTCGGCCGCGGCCACCAAGTTGGGTCCGACACGCGCGATGTACTCGAGATCGCGTGTCCATAGGAAGTGTTCCGCGGCGACCCACATCCCAAAGCCATGATGCATGTTGTAGCCCTGCGCCGTGTAGGGATCAGGCTCTTCCGGATGCGCTGCGTAGAGAACGCCCGTGCGAGATCGGAAATTGCCCGGCAGGCCCTTGATGCCCTGGCTGGCGAGAAACGGCTCGATGAGGCGTGCGGCGGCTTGGTGTTCGCCGCGCATTTCAAGCGAACGCGCAACCATCGCCGTCTCGTTAAGGAAATTGTTGTAGCTATGCGTGGCCGCGCCGTGCTGGGACTGACCCGTGATAGGATCGATGTCGGTGGAGATTAACACGTGCCAGAGATTTGCCTTGAAGAATTCGTTCAGGCACCGGTCGGGCACTTCGTAGGTCATGCCTCGCGCGACACGCGAACGCCAAAATCGCAGGGCCGATTCGAGTGCGTTCGTGTAAGAGAGGTTTTTTAGCGCCCCCAGCTCCGTCCGGTCCAGTAATTCAATATATGGAACGAAAAGGTCAATCGCATGTCTTTCCCCGGCTGCCAGTTCAACCCGGTATCTGACAGCCTCGCGAGCGGTGGACGATTCCTCCAAGCCCGACCGATAACTTCCAGCCGCGCCCGGCGCCAGCACCGCGATGTCCAGCGCGCCTTTGTCACCCGGATCGAATCGACCGCGCACCGGGACGAGTCCGGGGCGGTTGCGGCCATCGGAGGGGCTGTCCAGGACGAGCACGTTATCCACCGAAAGCCTGCACGGTTGCGGCCGGCTCAGCTCGATCCAGAGCCATGCGGCTTGTTTCTCGCTGGAGGTGTTCGCCAGATCGAACCTGGTGGCCAGAACGACCGTCTCAGTTCCATCGCGACTCCGCATTGAAGCAATGTCGCCTAGGAGTGGCACCGCCACCGAGGTCTGCTCATAGCGCACCGCGCCGGTTTGCCAGACGTGACATACGACCGGCAACCAACCGTCGATCAAGTGGCGCGTCACGTTTCGTGTGCTCTTAGGCCCCATCACGGGATGCTCGCCGGACCCGAAGTCGTACGTGATCTCTCTCCATTTCCATGGCCGCAATTCCGCGTCCGACCCTAACGATCTGAGACTGTCCGCTCTGATTTGGATTTCGCCGCGCGGCAGGAGAGCGATTTCTTGTCTCAGGTCGGGCACACCCAGGAAGAGATAGCGGGGCGGTTTGGGCGGCATGGCCTTGCTCAAGCGCTCGAAACTCTGTTCTGGGGCGCGTGCGACCTGCTCGACCACCGTGCCGCCGGGCCAGCGGTCGCCGGTGGGGCCAGACCACTTATCCAGGCTGACGTCCTGAGTGGCATCGCTGACCAGGACATCGATGTCGCGCACAAACACAGCGCGATCGCGCATGACGTCGTCCACGAAAACAGCGAAGCTTCGCGTTTCGCCGTCGCGATGGATCACATGGCCGCGGTCGGGGCTGAGACGGTCCGGAGCGTCGGCATACTCCAGGTCCACATCGACAACACACGCCGATCGAGGTTTCACATTTAGCACTCGGCCGTTTCGCGCCTCGAACTGACCAGTCCGCTTTCCCGCGCCTGCTTGGTCACGCCGCCACTCGAATCGCAGGCGCGCATGTTTCCACACCGCGTCCGAAAATGTCGCGAGCTTAGTGACCTGGATCGGGGCAGAACAAGTCACGCGCAACTTGTATGTGTGGCGATGCCCAATCCCCAGACGCTTGGCGCCTTGCGCCTCGTCGGCATCGAGCGGCATGAACCTGAACCGCAAGGATTGCGTCTCGCCCACGGCTTCCGCGCGGACGGTGGTCCACCGCCCGTTGAACGGGTCGTCCAGCTTCATCCAGCCGCCAGTTCCATTGTCCGGCCACACGCGCCTCCACCACTCGATCTTCACGCTCGACGGTGGCGGGACATCGGGTTCGAAACCGAGCTCGACGGCACGGATCGAACGCGGCTGAGTCCACTCAATCTCGATGGCGCCGCCGGGCGCAAGCGCCACCAGTCGTCGGGTTCCTGCTGGTGTCAGAAACGAAACGTCTCCTTGCTCGTCCGCGCCGGAGGTGCCAATCAGCCTAACGGCGCCGAACTGGGCAACGTTGACTGGCTGAGCCGTGGAAGCTGGCTCCTGGGCGCGCACCAAGGCGGCGTGTAAGACGGCGCACAAGATTGCTCCAGCCGTGAATCGGAGTGATTTTCTCATACGCTCAGGAGTCATCTGAGCATGTCCGCGAGCTTGGCTGGCCGCAATACCGTCAACACCCGCCCCTTTACACTGACAAGCTTCTGCTCACGGAACTTGGCCAGTGTCCGAGAAAGCGTTTCGCTGACGGTGCCCAATTCAGCCGCTAGCAGGCGCTTTGTCATTGGCAGAGCGATCGCCACTGGTTTGTCGCCACTTGCTTTTGGGCAGCGTTTGAGCAGCCAGTTCGCCAGCCGGGTTTCCACGTCCTTGAGCGTGAGATCGTCGAGCAGCGCGACCAGAATATGCATGTGGCGACTCATTGATCCGAAGATGCGCAGGGCGAGCTCGGGGTGTCGCCTCAGCAACGACCTGAAATCGCGTTTCTGGACCAGGAGAACCTGGCT
>JAXDCU010000560.1:0-5289 GCA_034677645.1 Verrucomicrobiia bacterium | reverse complement strand
GTTGATGGGATAGACGCCGCTAAACACCATTGGATGGATTTCCTGGAACCCGGGCAGTGCCGGCGAGAGATGCCTAGCGTCGGTGATCGTGTCGCCCATCGTGACGTCTTTGGGACTCTTGATGTTCGCGGTCATGTAGCCAGTTTCGCCTGACATGAGGCAGGATCGGGCATAGGGCTTGGGATTGAAACTGCCGACTTCCTTAACTTCGTAGCTCTTGCCCGAGTGAAGCAATTTCACCTGCAAACCCGGGCGAATCTCTCCATTGAAAACTCGGACATGGGTTACCACGCCCTTGTACGTGTCGAAATACGAATCGAAACAAAGCGCCTGCAGTGACGGTGCCCCGGTCGGCTTTGGCTGCGGCACGCGAGCCACAATCGCCTCCAGAATCTCCTCGATCCCTATCCCCTCCTTGGCGCTGGCGAGAATCGCCGTCTCGGCGGGAATGGCCAAGATTTCCTCGATCTGTGACTTGGCTTGGGCAACGTCAGCGTGCGGCAAATCGATTTTGTTTATGACGGGGATTATCGTCAGGTTCAACTTCATGGCCAGGTGCACGTTGGCTACCGTCTGAGCCTCGACGCCCTGGGCCGCGTCTATTACAAGCAACGCTCCTTCACAGGCGCTCAAACTGCGGGACACTTCGTAGGAGAAATCGACGTGTCCGGGCGTATCTATCAAGTTAAGCTCGTACGTCTCGCCGTTGCGAGCTGCGTAGCTCATGGTGACGGGATGCGCTTTGATCGTGATGCCGCGTTCCCGCTCGAGGTCCATCGAATCAAGCAATTGATCCTGCATCTCCCGCTCTGAAATCGTGCCCGTTCTGAACAGCAGACGGTCGGATAGTGTCGTCTTCCCATGGTCGATATGGGCGATGATGCTGAAGTTTCTTATGTGCGATGCGTCCATCAGACAGCCTGGAACAATACCGCTGGGCCGTTGAGTTTAAAGGCCAAAAGTTCGTGGGCAACTCAACCCAGCGAACCGGAGAGCAGGGCTGCTTGGCAAGTGACCGACTTGCGCAGCCTCCGCACGGCGGCGCGCAAGTTGCGCTGACCGAAAATGGCCGTGCCGCACACAAAAACATCGGCTCCGGCGCGTGCGCACTCCGCAGCGGTAACATGCGTGATGCCTCCGTCGACTTCGAGACGGAAATCGAGCCCAAGCTCACGTCGCCAGGTGTCAGCCTGCTGGATTTTTGGGACACACTCCTCGATGAACGATTGACCGCCAAAACCAGGATTGACAGTCATGATCAGCAGCAGGTCGATCATGTCGAGATAAGGTTTGACCGAGCTGATCGGCGTCGGTGGGTTCACCACGAGACCAACCTTGAGCTGAAGCGACCGAATCCTCCAAAGCAGGTCCCGCACGCGTCCGTCCAACTCGACGTGCACCGACAAGTAGTCCGCGCCAGCCTCAGCGAAGGGCTCGATGAGAATCTCCGGTCTCGAACACATCAGATGCACGTCAAACGGCTTGCGTGTCAACGGACGCAACCACTTAACCAGGCCGGGACCAAAGGAGAGGTTTGGCACAAAATGACCGTCCATGATGTCCAAGTGGAACCAGTCAGTGCCCGCCCGAGCCGCGCGCTCCAGCTCCCTGGCAAACCTAGTGTAGTTCGCGGCCAATAACGAAGATGCAATGATCATGCGCCCGAAGCCTAGCCGAGGCCGTTCGCAACGTCCAATAAATGCGGTATTGATAGCGGCCGTTCTCAGCCAGCGAGAGTCTCCAGAGTCACGCCAAACTTGCGGGCTGCGTACTGAGCCTCGCGCAGGTAATCGCCATAGACCGCCACCCAGTGCGAGTCGCGAACCTCGGCAATCAGTTTGCGCCATGCGCCCTGCACCTCGACGTCTTGTTGCGAACGACAGATGGCGTAGTTGGGATTCGATCTGACCAGGCCGTTGAAGCCCACCCACCGCGTGCTGCTGTATTGTGGATCGACGAAGGTCAGCTTCTGGCCGATTGGCATTTCAACCTTGGGCGCCGCGCCGAACTCGGACTCGTAATGCGTCACTATGCTGGCGGGCTCGTAGTGCCGTGTGTCGAGCCGACGCGGGCTGGTACAGTGCGCGCAAGTCACAAGGCCTTTGTGAGGGAATGTCGAGTTGTGCAGGAACACCGGCTTACCGCCGATATGGCGCAGCAACAGTCCGGCGGGGATGATCACGAAATCGGACTCGCAAAAAGCGATGAGCCCTTCGTCGTTGAGCAGGCCAAGCGTAAGGCACGCCGTGGTTTCTGACATCGGGATCACCGTGCCCATGCAGCTCTTGATCGTGAAGGTCGTGGCGACATGCTCTTCGAGCAACTCCTTGAAGGCCGCATAGAGAAGAAAAGCGTTGACCACAAACCGTCGTTCGGTGGACAGCCGAGTGCGGGGCAGCGCTAGGTAGCGACTGGTCCACCGTTCCGCCGCGGCCAACAAAGCCTGGTCTTGACGCATTTGTCGCAATCGCGCCCCAAAGGCGTCGTAGCTCACGTCATTGATCTGGATGCCAAACCTTCGGCGGGCCACATCGGGAGCGTCGGTCGCGTACTTTCCCCACGCACCGCCCAGAGCGACGATCCGCGTTCCGCGAGTATTGTGAACGGCAGCCACGGCTCGGAACCTCCACAAAAGCTCCTCCAGATCGTCAACCACAACATCGTCAACATGCGCCTTCCCCTCCGGGGGACGACTCGGTTGAGATTCAGTGTTTTGGTCGGTCTCGAGGTAGGCAGTGCTCAGGGCTTCGTACCAGTAATAAACCGGACCGGACTCATGTCGGACGAATATGATCGTGTCCGGTTTGGCGGCGAGACAAGCCCGCAGCATGTTGCCACTTCCGGTGCATGCATAGACAAGCGTGAGATCGTGGTCCGCTTCAGTCAATTGACTCGCCTCCTCGGTCGTTCTAACGCGTCTAACAGGGCGCACCGAAAGAGCGAAGCCGGCTCGGCGTTGGAGCCGATCGAGTTCGCGTGTGATGCGTGTCACTTCTTCCCCAACCGCCGCCTCGGTTTGGATTCCGCCCCACGATTTCCAAGAGCTCCGCGCCTTGTGTGTTGGGAGGCTGTACATCAAGACCGGCTGAACGGACAAGGCGCGCCCCAGTTGGCGAAACGGCATGTCCGGACGCCAATCCGTGAAGCTAGCGCCCAAACATTGATGTGGACACAGCGAACCACCTATCGCGCCCAATGTCAGCGATTCTATGAAGTGGCGGCGAGTGAAAAGGCAAGCGTGCATGATGTAGTCCTCCGCGGTTCTGATGGCCCTGATAACCAATCACTGATAACCGATAACCAACTCCACCAACCACCCTCACTACTCGCCCTTCATTTGCCACTCCCCTGCCCTGCTCTTCTACACCGGAGCGGGTGCCGGTGAGGTCAAGCCTGGAGGCAGTTTTGGTGGGATCGGCTTTGGCAATTCCGGGAGTGGAGTGACGGCTTGGGCACCGGTTGGCGGGCCGGTCTTTGGGGGCGGGATCGGCGGTGTTAGTTTGCCGGTTCGTATGATTTCCTCGACCTGCGATCCGTCAAGGGTCTCGTGTTCGAGGAGCGACTCCGCGATCAACTGCAGCTTCGGGCGGTTGCCTGCGATGATGTCCCGAGCTCGAGTATAGCACTCATCGATGATCCGCTTGACCTCGGCGTCGATCTCCCGGGCTGTGCTTTCGCTATAGTCCTTGCTGCGGACCATATCGCGTCCGAGAAAGACGTACTCGCTGTCATCGCCGTACTGGACCATGCCGAGCTTCTCGCTCATGCCGAAGTGGCAGACCATGGCGCGCGCCATTTGAGTGGCCTGTTGGATGTCGCCAGCCGCGCCGGTTGAGATGTCTCCAGATACGATCTCTTCGGCGATGCGCCCGGCCATCATCACCGTGATCATCGCCAGCATTTCTTTCCGGCCGCGGTTGAGAATGTCATCCTTTGGAAGAGACATTGTCGCGCCCAGGGCCTGGCCGCGTGGAATGATCGTGACCTTGTGAAGGGGGTGGGTGAACTCGATCAAGACATTGACGAGCGCATGACCGGCCTCATGCCATGCCGTGTGGCGTTTTTGCTCGTCGGTCATCGCCAGACTGCGCCGCTCGCGGCCCCATCGCACTTTATCGCGCGCTTCTTCGAGTTCGGCCATGGTAATGGCTCTCTTGTTCATTCGCGCGGCCAACAAGGCGGCTTCGTTGAGCAGGTTGGCAAGCTCCGCGCCTGAGAAACCGGGCGTGCCGCGGGCAATGATCGATAGGTCGACTTCCGGCATGAGCTTCACGTTCTTCGAATGGACACGCAATATTGCCTCGCGACCGCGGACGTCGGGTAGGTTCACCGTGATCTGGCGATCAAAGCGGCCTGGCCTCAGCAACGCGGGGTCCAGGACATCTGGCCGGTTCGTGGCGGCAATAATAATGATGCCTTCGGTGGTGTCGAAACCATCCATCTCGACAAGCAGGGCGTTGAGGGTTTGCTCGCGTTCGTCGTTGCCGCCACCAAGACCGTGGCCACGGCTGCGCCCAACCGCGTCGATCTCGTCTATGAACACCAGGCATGGCGTGTTCTTGCGCGCTTGCTCGAACATGTCGCGCACTCGGCTGGCGCCGACGCCGACGAACATCTCCACGAAATCCGAGCCACTTATGCTGTAAAAGGAAGCATCGGCCTCGCCCGCGATTGCCTTGGCGAGCAGGGTTTTGCCGGTGCCTGGCGGGCCAATCATTAGAATGCCTTTTGGGATGCGACCGCCCAGGCGCTGGAATTTCTTGGGGTCTTTGAGGAACTCGACCAGCTCCGACACCTCTTCCTTTGCTTCGTCCACGCCGGCGACGTCCTTGAAGGTCGTCTTGTTTTTCTCCTTATTGAGCATCCGCGCCTTGCTCTTGCCGAAACTGAGAGCGCCCTTGCCGGCCATCTTGATCTGGCGGATCAGGAAAAAATAAACGATCAGCGCCAAGACCAGGAACGGGAGTACTCCATAAAACAACTGCACTAGCATGGTGTTTGGCTCGTCCACCTTGAACCGGCCCGTTCGCAGAAGTTGATCCTCAAGCTGCTCGGAAAGCCGCGTCTGAATCTTGAACGGCACAGGTCCCTTGCTCTTTCCTTCGGAGTCGGTGAACTTTCCGCTGATCTCGCGTTTGAGAGACTGCGGATTGTAGTAGATGGTGGCCTCAGTGACGAGGTTGCTCTCGATGAGGTTAAGGAACTCGAGGTGGTTGAGAGTCCGGTAACGCGATTCGGTGCTGTTCTTGAAGAAAAACAGGAGGGGGATCAGGCTCAGTATGGCCAGCC
>JAXDCU010000559.1:0-2846 GCA_034677645.1 Verrucomicrobiia bacterium | reverse complement strand
GACCAATACCGCCGTTCCACCGTTGGTGAACGATGAGCCGCGCATCAAGGTCAGAGCGATTGTCGAAAACCCGAGTCGAGTCGCGCCTGGGCGGAAGCGCACTCCGCCCAGATCAAGTTCGCGCTGGTCAGTGAATCCAATCAGCGCCTTTGTACGGGCGGTGTTCACGGTGACAAAGCCCTTCCCGGCAGTAGCGAGATTCCAGGTTAACTCTCTCGTGTCAGCCACCATCACATTACCAGCCGGATTCGAGGGTGCAGACGGCAGGCCGGTAGCCGCGGGTCCCACATCCACGCTTACGCGGCTGACCAGTGGGAGACACGCAGGCAAGCCGAGTTGCGAACCGCTGAACACGTTCCATGCGCCGCCGCGATCGTGGAGCAACCCGATTTCCGCATCGGGCCGCAGCGCCATTGTGTATTCCTGCTCAGCTCGCGCGACGTCGCCGCGACGGAAGAGATTCGCCGCGACAATGAGGTTGGCCATTTTGGCTGGGTGCTGCGCGGTGTCGAAGAATCCCCGAATCCGCCCCATCCCTACGCTGTCGTTTCCAGGACCGTAGTCGAAGAGCCAGATACCGTCCCAGTCCTGAAGAGCGGCGTAGCTGGCAAGGAGCAGCGGGCATTCGGCGTTGAACTGGTTCGGAGACGGATGCTGGTATTCGGTAACGGTGAATGGCTTGCCCTTGATCCGCTGTCGCGCCAATGCTGCCAGCGTGTTGTTGTCACCCAGCTCATTGACCAGGGCGATGTTGGACACATACCAGTCGACCGAGTCCCATGGCTTGTTTGGAAAGACGGGGTGCTGCCAATAACTGTGCGCATCCACGACATCCAACCGGCTTTGGACCGTGGCCGGGCTGTTGGCCATGATGGTGCCAAAGATGAGGCCCTGGTAGCCGCATGTCTCGCGTACGTGCTGAACCATCGCGTCGTAGTAACGGTATTCGAGGTCACGCAGAAAACGCAGCCAGTCCTTGCGCGCCTCAGCCGTACCGGTGAATCCTTCGCCGACCCGCTGGACATTGGGAATGGACCTGTTGGCCAGCGATGCGCCGTCGGGCAATGTGCCGAGGCGCCCGCCTTCCTGGAGCCGCACGTCAGCCAACCAAACCGTCGTGATCCGGTTGCCGAATCCGCCAAAGTTGACGCGCGCGTTGGCGTCTGTGCTTGTGGGGACGAAAGTGTTTGTGAAACGCTGCCAGTTAGTGCGCAACGTGTAGGAACCGCTGAACCCGATAGTCTGCCACGGGTCGTGGGCCTGCATAAGAGAGACAGCCAGTGTTGTGGGGTCCTTGCCTCTGGCCGAGAAAGAGAGCGTGTACACTTTACCAGACGTTACGCTCAGATTCGGCTGGTTGAACTGAACGTGCCAGCCCGCGGAGCCGGGGGTGGTCACGCTGATTCGGGCCGACGGTTTGCCGTCCGTGTACTCCAATGTACGACTGAACGTCGCCTGGGCGGTGTCGTGTCGCTCCTGGTTCCAGCCGGTAAGCGAGCTTGCGAAGTCACCGTTGCGAAGAAGATTCGCTCCCAGAGTCTGTTCCACTGGTTTCCACGCCGCCGCCAGCTCTTGATTGTCGGTGTACCGCTCCGCGAGCCAGTTGTTCCACTGCGTCCGGAGGCCATTCGCATAGCGCGCTGGCAGGTTGTCGAGCGCGAGATCGTACCATTTCTGGAGGACGCCGTTTTCGTTGATGATTTCGACGAAAGCCACGACAGGGTCCTGTGCCAGTGAAAAGCCGGTGAATCGATTGCTAGGGGTCAGCAACCGCGTGGCGTACTCCTTGTGCAAGTCAAGTGCGGCGGCGTCGAAGAAGCCGAGAACGTGTTGGTCCTTCCAGTCCATGGTCGCGATCTCAGGACCAAGGCCGTCGCCGGAATGATACTCACGGCCGACGAGGAGATTGATGTTGATGTAGATGTTGTGGGCCTTGAGCCGCGTCACCAGAAAATGCAGACGTTCGAGCTGGGCGGCGTTGATCTCGCGGCTGCCGGACGAGGTGTAGCGGAGAATGCCGCCACCGCTGGCCCAGGGCGCGTCCATGTGGTGGAAGCGGACGTTGTTGATGCCGAACTTAGCCAGTCGGGAGGCCACGGCTTCGGCCCTGTTTGTGGGCATAAACGGCGAATCGCCAGCAAAATTCATCCCGAGGAATCGCACGCGTTCGCCGTCTACGACGAACCGACCGTTTTCGTCCACGGTCACCCGCTCAGACCCGATGGGCCGGTTCAGACTTGAGAGGTCAGTAACACCGGGGTTGGCGTCGTCCCATGGCAGGACAAAGGGCGTCAACTGCGCCTGCGCGGCACTGAATTCAACTACGAAGGCAATGGCGAACGATTTCAGTATGCGAGTTTTCATCAGACGGAAATCTGGACCAGTCTCAGGCTCAGCAGCCAAGAAAAGGCTCTCGCTCAGTGATATGCTTTGTCGAGCTGCTGAAAACGCTTGTATGCGCGTGAAGAGGGTTTGATCCGGGCGCGGATGCCGTCGAGTACGCGCCGTGCTTCAGCGGGATTGCTACCTCCAGCCAACACCGCGTAGTCCATTTCGATATCCGCCAAACGCGGGTCGTTGACCTCATGGCGATGAAGGCGCAGCCAATTGGCGAGGCTCTCGACACCCCCCCGCCGAGCCGAATCGAGGGACTCTTCAAGCTCAGCCGCCATTCCGGGCAGCTTGCCCGGAGCGGTTGTCGCGCCTCCTCTGTCCTGTTCCTTCATTTCGGTCATTCTGCCGCTGACGAAGTTCGAGAATTTCAGCCCGCCCCAGGCGAGTGCGACAAGTATGAGAATCGCGAGGACTATTTTCATCATTCCGAAATCCGGCGCACACGCGCACCA
>JAXDCU010000558.1:0-3293 GCA_034677645.1 Verrucomicrobiia bacterium | reverse complement strand
GAACGGGCTGTCCGGTTGGGATTTCGCTCGTTCGAGTTTCGCGGCGGCCTGTTTCAGCTGAACGGCCGCCCGATCTTCCTGCGCGGCCTGGCCATTAACCCGCCGGGCCGCACCATTCCGGACGCGGTCGGCGAATCGCGCGCATTCGCCGAGGCTTATGTGCGATACCTGAAATCTCAGAACTTGAATTGCATCAGGATCACAACCGACGAGTCGCAAGTCTGGTTCGACATCTGCGACGAACTGGGGATGTTGTTGTATGCGGGCCGTTACGGCGCGCCACCAGGCGCGACCGCCGGAAAGCGCGTCGCCCCAACCGAACACGGTGAGATTATCGCCGGTTACCGACGGTTGTTCGAGCGCTACGCATCGCATCCGAGTATTGTGATGTACCTTCTGGCGAATGAACTGCCCGTCACCGGCGAACGCGGAGCGGCATTCAGCCGACTGCTTACACAGGCTTGCGCCGAGTTGAAGCTCTGGGACTCCACACGGCCCTACATCGGCAACGCGGGCTATGGCGAGGGCCATGAGGGCGATGTGTGCGACGTGCATCGCTACTGGGGCTGGTACTACAACTCGTTCCTCACTTACTACAACCTGCGCGACAAGCACAACCCCAAGCCGCTCTTTGGTGATCCTGCCAAGAACCAGCCCCTGACATTCTCGGAATGCGTCGGTTCGTTTACTGGCTCGTCCGGCGAGTTCAATCTCGTCCGCAACAAACAGCTCGGACCGCGCCTGGGCTGGATCGGCCACACCAGCGAGCCTCGCGAAGACGCTCTGCTGTACCAGTCGTTCATGGTGAAACAGGCCGTGGAATCGTTCCGCCGCATGCGCTCCCTCAATCCGCGCCTGGCGGGCATCATGCCGTTCACAATACTCTTCTACAATTGGTCAGGCATCTCCTCGTTCGATCAGATGCAACCCAAACCCGCCATGAAGCAGATGGGGATTTCATATCAGCCGATTCTGTTGAGTTGGGAGTCGTGGACGCCGCAGGTCTACGCCGGAACCGAGTTGCACCCAATCGCCCACGTCGTGAATGACGACGACCGCGGACGCGCACTCGTCGGCGCCAAGCTGCGGTGGTCTTTGAGAGCCAGTGACGGGCGCGAGTTTTGTCACGGGGAGATTCGGCTTTCAGACGTTCCATACTTCGAAACGTGGAGCCGGCGATTGTCGTTCCAGTTGCCAGCGGATATGCCGACAGGCGAATACTCTCTCACGGGAAGCCTGGAGACACCGACGCATGTCATTTCCACAAACTCAGACTCGGTGTTCGTCGCCGGCGCGGATTGGGACCGAGCTTCGTCAAAGGCGGAGCAAGCCGTCTGGCTGCATGATCCGCTCGGCAAGACCGCGGCCGCGCTCAAGGAATCCGGCGTCAGGTTCACACCGCTTCCGGACCTGGCCTCGTTGCCGGCGAATGCGAAAGCTCTGGTGCTTGGCGAGCGCGTGTGGAGTGAGTCTCTGAGTGCGCACAAACCAGCTCTGCGGCAGTTCGTGCGCAATGGCGGCCGGGTCCTCTGCCTGCAAATGGATTCGGAGAAGTTCGAGCTGGACTGGCTACCGGCGCAAGTCGAGTTCTTCGCCAGTTCAGCTAACGACACCGACTATCCGCCGCGCAGCCGTCCATTCCGCGAGCAGATGAATGTCAATCCTGAGCGACCTGATCATCGGGTGTTCGCCGGACTGCATCGCGCTCGGCTCCGGCTGTGGTCGGACTATACCGGCTGGGATCAGTCGAAACCTGGGTTCCCGCGAGTTTATCCTGTAACGACTGGCTTTCGAATCAGCCAACCGGAAGCCCTCGCCCACACCGCGATCCTCGCTGACTACGACCGCGGACTTGAAGGCGTCGCGCTTTGCGAGATGTTCGAAGGTAAAGGCTCGGTTGTGCTTTGCGGCTTTGACTTGGTTAATCGTGTTGGCCTCGATCCGGCGGCTACCCGGCTTCTGGCAAACCTCACGGCTTACGCCGCCTCACCGATCGGGCATGAGGCGCATCCGCTTGTCGAGCACCCTATTCGGTGGGGCGATTTCCCATCCGAACAAGGGACGGTCTGCGGTTCGCTAAACGGACTCCTGATAAACGCCGAATGGCTCGCGCCGCCCACGAATCCGTCGGCAACGCCGCTCGCGCCCAACACCGGCGCCTGGAACATGAAACCGAGCGATCAGTTCGTGCCACGCGGCCGACACCCTTTCGGCGCGTTCGGGTACAGCACGGCATCTACACTCCGCGATCTGGAGCCGTATGCTCGAACTGGCACTGGTTTCTTCTGGGCGCGGATTCCAGCGGGCAAACAGCACGTGGTGACCACGGCGACGAACCCGACAAAAGCCCCTGGCCACCTCATTGTCTCCGTGAATGACAGCCCCGCCGATGGACCGACCACGGTGCCACCGGGCCAGTCGCTTAACGTGCGGACGCCCTTGCCAGCGGGCGCCAGGAACGTTTGTGTCCGTTACACGGGCGCCAAAACCTTGGTGTTGACGGAGACGGCTTTCGAGTGAACGAAGCTCAAATCTCAAATCTCAATGCTCAATGCTGAAAACCCAAAGCTCCAAAGCTGAGATTTGAGATTTGTGATTTGAGATTTCAGATTTGCATCTTGCTGTTTTGGCAGGCAGTCTGCGCCCGCATTTTGACTCATGAAAACTCCAATCCGCTTCTCCGTCCGGGCAGCACTGACAGTATGCCTCTTGGCCGGGAGCGATTTTCCTTCAAGCGCGGACGAAGGCATGTGGCTCTTCAATCAACCTCCGCGCCAACTCCTCCGTGAGCGGCATGGCTTCGAAGCGAGCGACGCGTGGCTCGAACACCTGCAGCGGTCCTCCGTCCGCTTCAATAGCGGCGGTTCTGGTTCGTTCGTTTCAGAGGACGGGCTAGTAATGTCCAACCACCACGTTGGCGCGGACGCATTGCAGAAGTTTGGCGACAAGGATCATAACTACCTTCGTGACGGCTTCTACGCGCGCACGCTCGCCGAGGAAAAACAGTGTCACGACCTCGAACTCAATGTTCTGGAGAGCATCGAGGACGTGACCGACCGGGTCAATGCGGCGGTCACGTCTGGTCTCGATCCTGAGCAGGCATTCCTGGCCCGCCGCAACGTCATGGCCCAGATCGAGAAGGAATCGCTCGACCAGACAGGTCTCCGCAGCGATGTCGTGACTCTTTACCAGGGTGGACAGTACCATCTGTACCGGTTCAAGCGGTACACTGACGTTCGGTTGGTGTTCGCGCCTGAGCAACAGATCGCGTTCTTCGGGGGTGATCCTGACAA
>JAXDCU010000557.1:0-12660 GCA_034677645.1 Verrucomicrobiia bacterium | reverse complement strand
AGCTCTTCTTTCATGCGGGTCAATTGGGCGTCGCCTGCCTCGCGTGCCTTGTCGAGTATCTGATTTGCCGCGGCGGCGGCCTTCTGAGATTCCTGATCGAGCATGCGCGCTGCGGCGACGCGAGCTTCTTCGATCATGCGCGCGGCTTGAGCGTCGGCTTCCGCGAGGGTCTGCTGTCTAGCGGCCTCGGTTCTTGCCAGTTCAGCGCGGATTTTCTCCGCGTTTGCGAGCCCCTCGGCAATGCGTTGCTTGCGATCCTCCAGTATCTGCAGGACCGGGCGGTAGGCAAAGCGGTGGAGGAGGAAAGCGACGATCGCAAAGCTCAAGCATTGGGCAATGAAGTGAGGCCAATTGACTCCGAACTGCTCGCCGACCTCGCGGGCGGAATCGAGCAGACTCGCCGATTCAGCGGCGGCCCAGATCGGTTGAACGCTCATATGAGAGAATGGACAGGCGCGGCAAGGAGCCGCGCCCTGTCAGGATTTAGAAATGCACGCCTTTTTGGGCGAGGAAGATGGCGAAAAACACGATTCCCTCCGCGAACGCGGTGCTCAGAATGGCCTGAACCAGGACCTTCGTGGCCGCGCCGGGGTTTCTTCCCACTGCCTCAGAAGCCTTCATGCCGATCATGCCCACGGCGATTGCGGCGCCGAGGCAGGCGATGGCGATGTGTAAGTTGCCGGTGATTTGTGTTTCTGCCAGCATTGGCATGAACATACTTGTTGTCCTTTCGTTATTGTCGCCCGTCCCCGCGCATTAGCACGGTCTGGCGGGCGAAGGTCGATACAGCCCGGCTCTTCCAGCCGGACCAGATGTTGCGGTCAATGTGGCGCCGCATGGTTGTGTTCCTCGTCGTGCTGGCAAATCAGCAAGGTGAAGACTGCCGTCAGGAGCATAAAGACCAGAGCCTGGACCAAACCAACGAGCAGTTCGAGGAAGTAGAATGGCAACGGAATCAGGACGCTCGCGCACGCGCGCGCCCAGGTCGGGCTCTGGACGAGGCCGGCCATCGCTTCAAGGAGGTTTTCCCCTGCAAAAATGTTGCCGTAGAGACGGAAGCTGAGTGTCACCGGCCGAAACAGGATCGTGACTGCTTCGATCACACCCACGCCCGCGAACACGACCACCAAAACTATCCGCAGAAAACCGGTCGTCTCGCCTTTGGGGCCAAAGATGTGGAGGAGAAAGCCTCTGACGCCGTTTGCCCGCATGCCCCAGTAAAACCAAAGCGCAAAGAAGATCATTGCCATGCCGAGCGTGAGATTCAGGTCGGCGTTGGCTCCGCGGAACAAGGGTCTACTGATATGGTGCAGGTTTCCAGAGGCATCGGGCACGCCCCAGCCAATCGTCCCCACGCCAGGAATGAGACCCGACCAGTTAGTGGCCAGGATGAAAATGAATATGGTGGCGAAGAACCAAAACGACCTTTTCACCAGGTCCGAACCGACTATCCCCTCCAGGAAGGTGTATAGGGCCTCGACCAGGGTTTCCCAGAGATTCTGCGCGCCTGTCGGGACCAACTGAACGCGGCGCATTGAGACTCGAGCAGCCACGATAACAGCCGCCGCCACGATCCAGGATACCA
Source organism: Verrucomicrobiia bacterium (assembly GCA_034677645.1). Taxonomy (GTDB): domain Bacteria; phylum Verrucomicrobiota; class Verrucomicrobiia; order Limisphaerales; family J093; genus JAAYVR01. Next base: position 11,075 of record JAXDCU010000557.1, on the reverse strand, counting down.
GAATCGAGTTTGTGATCAGGCCGCCTTCGCCTGAGAGGCTGACCGCACTCTGGGGTAGGCCTTCCGCGGCCTGGCCGCTCTCAGCGGCCAGGATTTGCGACGGCCCACTTTGCCAGAACAACAATGCGGCGCAAACGACCAATAATCTCAACATCACGAAACCTGGAACGCCTTCGCCCTGCCAGAATTGAGTAGCAGCCTATTGCCATCAATAGGACAGACGAAAGCGGCGACCAAAGTGCCAAACCAAGGCGGTTTGGACAAGGGATTTTTTGGCGGCATTGTTTGGAAACCACGATGGGACCATGAACGCGGAGGGCAGCGCGCTGTCGCTCCCGAAACATCCCATAGGGAACCGCTCCGTCGGTTCCCGAATGTCAGGGCATTGACGGAGCAATGCCCTCCGATTGCCGGTTCACGGGGAGCAGTGTTTCTCCTTTAGACCGCATTGGGCCCATGAACCTTGCGGTGTGGTCCACAACGAAGACGCCTGAAGGCGGAACTCTGACCGGTCGCGAGCCGGACAATGCCGCGGACCATGCAGAGCGGCCGCCCGCCAGAGTCCCGCGTTTACGCGGTAAAGCAAGGTTCATGGGGAGGCTTTTTGTTCCTGTGAACACGCTTTGGCGCCATGAACCGGCTGCTTGACCGTGGAAGGCCATGCTGACCACCGAGGACGCTAACACGGACCTTCGTAGTCATTGTGCGCTGAATTCTGGGCTCGTGGTGGTTCCCACACAGGTTCAATTCGAACAATAAATGTCGAAGAATCTCTTTCAGCGCGCGTACATTTCAAACAACTGAACTGTCCTGTGAGCCACATGCCATCCTATCATACTAGGTCCGCACACCCACAACATATAGGTGTATAATCTGTATGATTCACCTACTAATAGACACCCTGCTATGTCTTCCGCGACATTTAGGACGAACAACGCACACTGTCGGTACTCCCCTATGGTGAATTAGCTGTCAACAAGCTATGAACAACTTGGTGATTAAATGAGTTTATTTGGTGAAAAACTCTTGACAATAGCTGGTAGCAAGCTGGTAACGTGACAAGGATGGTTGTTATCGCCAATCACGTTCTCGGCGCAGTGATTCGGTGCGGCTTTGTCCGGAAATCAAGGCGGATACTCTGCCTTTCTTTCCTGCTGACCTCGGTTGTGGCCGCTCAGGGTCAGGTTTTTAATTTCGACGACATCCCAACCGGCGCTGCTGCAGTGCTCCTGAATCCACATTATGCGCCTGACGCAACGACGCCTGATCTTACTTGGTCGGATTCCTGGTACGTGATGGCGTCCGTGGGATACGACTACTACAAGAATCTCTATTATCCTCCTTCGCTTCCAAACGCAGTCTACAATTATGGGGGTGCGCAAGAAGTGAGTCTGGTGTCGAAGTTTCGTTTCGACCTCGATCAGGTCGAGTTTGCGACTTTGGCGATGAACAATGCGGTGGCTTCGCTCAGTTCGAGGTCAGTTACGTTGGAGGGGTACCGGGATGGCAAACTGGTGGGTGAAATGAAGGTGGAGTTGGTCACCTCGCGGAACGAGCCGGCAGGGTTTGTGAAGGTGCAGCCGAAGTTCCATGCCATTGACACTTTCATAGTGCGCAACGATGGGGTGGCTGATCATTATTGGCTGATGGACAACATGGCTATTACGCCAGTGCCAGAGCCGGCGGAAGTGGCGGTTGCGACCGGTTTAGGTCTGGCGGCGTTGGCGGTCTTGCGAACGGGACGGCGCGGGTTGGCGTCTGCCTGACGAGATTTCGACTGCACGGGGCGGAAAGGGATTGTGGCGCAGGGCGTGGACGGAGGCGTCTACAAAGGTTTCGGTTACAATTCCGCCCCGTGTGGTCATCGATTACAAAGAGGTTGAGCTTTCGTCCTGCTGCCTCCAAGCTTGAGCTCCCTATGCGGCACATTCAACTGGGGATGATCGGGGGCGGTACTGTGGGCGGCGGTGTTTATCAAGCGCTCGTCCGGAACGGAGATTTATTGGCTTCGCGGCTGGGTGTTGTGGTGTCTTTGCGGAGAATCGCGGTCAAGGCATTCGACGAGCCCAGGAAAGTCGACATACCAGGAGCATTGCTTACGACCGATTGGCGAAGCGTGGTCGAGCATCCTGACACCAGCGTGGTGCTTGAAATGACCGGTGGAACGACGGTTGCGCGCCAGATTGTGCTGGCGGCACTGGGTTTGGGCAAGCCGGTCGTGACAGCAAACAAGGCGCTCATTTCGGCACACGGTGAGGAGCTGTTCGCCGCGGCAAAGAGGCATCAGACAAATCTGTACTACGAAGCCAGCGTTGCTGGGGGAATCCCGATCATCAAGGCGCTGCGGGAGGGTTTTGTTGGAAATCGAATCGAGAGGATTTACGGAATAGTCAACGGCACGTGCAATTACGTTCTCACTCGCATGAAACTGGAGGGGGCGGAGTTCGGGGTGGCGCTGGCTGAGGCTCAGAAAGCCGGGTATGCGGAGGCTGACCCGTCGTTGGACATCGACGGATATGACTCGTTGCACAAGATTGGGATACTCGCCTCGCTTGCTCACGGGTTCTGGGTGAAGCCGGACCGGATTCACATCGAGGGGATTCGACAACTTACAAAGATGGACATTGAGTTCGCGGGTCAGCTCGGCTACGCGATCAAACTGCTGGGCGTGGCCAAGAGACTCGATGAGAATAGGCGCGTGGGGTCCGGAGGTCCGAGCGCGGGCAAACTTCTGGTGGCTGTGTATCCGGCACTGATACCGGGCCATCACGTGCTGGCTAACGTGAACCATTCTTTCAATGCCGTCTTTGTGCGAGGCGATGTGGTGGGAGACACGCTGTTTTACGGTCGTGGAGCTGGACAGGACCCGACGGCGAGCGCGGTTTTGAGCGACGTGGCGGATGCGGTTTTGGACCTTAGACACCAGACTCGGCGCCGGATTCCGCCATTCGTGCCGCACAGTCCACATGCGAGGCTGATGTCGATTGGCGATGCCGTGTCGCGCTACTATGTGAGGCTCAGGGTTGTGGACCGACCGGGAGTTCTGGCATCGATCGCCACCGTGCTGGGCAAGGCAAACATAGGCATATCGTCGGTTATCCAGCCAGAAGGACATGACCGTGGGAATGTGCCGCTAATACTGATGATCCACGAGGCCATGAATGCGGCAATGCGAGGGGCTTTGCGCCAGATAAGCCGTCTGCCGGTGGTCAAGGCCGCCCCCGTAATGATCCGTGTTGAGAATCTCGAGTGAACAGAGGCGGACATATGATCCGGCGATGAGCGCGCGTTCACCTCTCCTTTTCGGCAGCACCAATGGGCAAGCGCCACCGGTGGACTTGCGCCGGGCATTTTTGAACGGCCAAGCGCCTGACCGTGGTCTTTACATGCCGGTCGAGATTCCGAGGCTCGCGCACGCCGAGATAGAAGCGATGGCGGAATTGCCGTATCACGAGATTGCATTCCGTGTTTTACGCGGCTACGTGCGTGGTGTGTTGGAGGATGAGACGCTTCATACCCTGTGTCGCGATGCTTATTCGTTCGACGTGCCTCTGGAGCGAACGCACGACAGGGTGTGGGTCATGCGACTCGATCGCGGTCCAACGGCGTCCTTCAAGGATTTCGCGGCGCGTCTTATGGCCCGGATACTCAGCCTCTTCGTGCGGGAAGACGGCAGACCGCTGACGATTCTTACAGCGACTAGCGGAGATACGGGGTCGGCGGTGGCAAACGCCTTCGCCGGCCTAGCAGGCATCCATGTGGTTGTTCTGTTTCCGGCCGCGGAAGTGAGCCGACTTCAGCGCAAGCAGATGACGACTCTGGGCGGGAACATCCGCACTATTGCGGTGGACGGCAAGTTTGACGACTGCCAAGCGATGGTGAAACGGAGCTTTGCCGACCCGGCTCTGGCCCACCTTTGCCTCTCGTCGGCCAACTCGATCAACATCGGCAGGCTTCTGCCGCAGAGTGTGTACTACTTCCACGCGGCGTCGCGTGTGGGGCGGCCGGGTGAGCCTGTTGTTTTTGCCGTGCCCAGCGGCAATTTTGGCAACATGATGGGCGCTGCGCTGGCGTGGCGCATGGGCTTGCCGGTGCGGCGGCTTGTGGTGCCCGTGAACGCCAACGACGAATTCCCGCGCATGCTCGAAAGTGGCGTGTATGCCAGGATTGAGCCATCGCGCCATTGTCTGTCGAATGCGATGAACGTGGGGCACCCAAGCAATCTCGCGCGGCTGGTCGCGCTGTACGGCGGGCGCATGGACGAAACTGGCGACATGCGTACGGCGCCTGACCTTCAAGCCATGCGCCGCGACTTGTTCTCAACCTCAGTCTCGGATGACGAGACCAGGGCAACCATCCAATCCACTTGGCGGCAACATCGAGTGCTACTTGAACCGCATGGCGCGGTGGGATGGCGCGGCCTGAACGATTACTTCGAGGTCGAACCGATTGGCGCTTTGCCCGCCGTGGCTCTCGAAACAGCGCATCCGGCCAAGTTTCCCGAGGAAATCGAGCGCTGCCTCGGTATCACCCCGGAGCCGCCGCAATGTCTGCGGGCGATCGAGACGTTGCCGGAACGATTCGACCGGCTGCCCGCGAAGCCAGCTTTGCTAAAGGAGTACTTGTTGGAGGACGTAAAGCCAGGCGGATGACGTCTGGGCAGGAAACACATGGCACTAATCGTTCAGAAGTACGGTGGCACCTCGGTGCGCGACACTGATCGGATCAGAAACGTCGCGGCTCGCGTGGCAAGGTATAGACAGGGCGGACACCAGCTTGTCGTGGTTGTCTCGGCCATGAGCGGAGTGACCGACAGGCTTATCAAGCTGGCCAAGGAAATCACGCCGCTGCCCAGCGAACGGGAGATGGACATGCTCCTGGCGACCGGCGAGCAGACAACGATCGCGCTAACCGCGATGGCGCTGCACGCGTTGGATGTGCCGGCGGCGTCGCTGACGGGAGCTCAGGCCGGCATTGTGACTGACGGAGTGCACACCAAGGCCAAGATTCAGAACATCACTCCGCGACAGGTGCACGCCCTCCTTAACAGTGGTCAAGTTGTGATCGTGGCAGGCTTCCAAGGGCAGACAGCCGAAGGGCAGATAACGACGCTGGGCCGCGGAGGATCCGACCTGACGGCTATTGCGCTGGCGGCCGCGTTGAAAGCTAATCTTTGTCAGGTCTACACTGACGTGGATGGCATATACACCGCCGATCCCGCTGTTGTGCCCAATGCGCGGAAGCTCGACGAGATTTCGTATGACGAATTGCTCGAACTGGCCGGCAGCGGGGCGAAGGTCATGCAACTTCGATCAGTCGAATTCGCCAAGAAATTTGGGGTTGTATTCGAAGTTCGCTCCAGTTTGAACGAGAACCATGGAACAATCGTGAAAGAAGAAACAAAGAACATGGAGGGCGTAGTCATCCGCAGCGTGTCACTGGACCGGAATCAGGCTAAGATCACGCTGGTTGGGCTGCCTGACAAACCGGGAATGGCCGCCCGAGTTTTCCGCGGTTTGGCCGATGCGGCGATCAACATAGACATGATCGTGCAGAACATCAGCCACGGCGCCGCCAGCCCAACCACCGACCTTTCCTTTACGCTCGACAAGGCCGATCTCCTCAAGGCGCAGAAAGTGATCGAAAACCTGAGGAAAGACCTGGCCCTGCGCAAGATCATCGCCAACGAAACGATCGCCAAACTCTCCATTGTCGGCGTCGGCATGCGGAGCCACTCAGGGGTTGCCGCGCGCATGTTTGACACGCTGGCGCGCGAGGGGATCAACATCGACATGATCTCGACGAGCGAGATCAAGATTTCGGTGGTAATTGAGCTTGCCAGAGCGGAGCAGGCCGCCCGGCTCGTGCACGCAGCGTTTCTCGGCCTTTGAGCATCGGCGGCATGGACGCTGACGGGCGTTGGACGATAGCGCCCGGCAATGTTTCTTATCACCGCGGCGCCAGGGAGGTAAACGGCGCGAAAGGCAGGTTGCGGACGATCCAGTAGAGAATGAGCACGCCCGGCACAACCCATGCCATGGAAGGCCATGACAATGGAGAAGGCGCCCCTGGGCGAACGCGCTGTCTGATCATCAGATATGTCACGATCGGCGCACCGATAAGAATGAGAGGATTCAACCCCAGCGCCTGGGCGACCTGGCCGTGCAATAACGCGTGCAAAGCGCGGAGGGACCCGCATCCTGGGCAGTGCAGCCCGGTGATCGTGTGAAAGAGGCAATGGGGATAGAACCAGGACCGCGCTGGATCGAAGAAGAACAGCACCGCCCCGGCTAGCCCGATGCCCAGGAGCAGGAGCACGCGCAGCCAGCGTGTGGAGCAAGCCGGCGCACTCACGCTAAGACGGCCCTGCGAGTTGGGCCAGAATCATCAATCCTATGTAGCCCATTCCAAATACCAGGCCGGACACCAATGAAATCCAGCACCACGTGCTTGCCTTTGCGGAGGCGTCCCGCGCGCCGGCGATGTCGCCCGCCATTGCCCGGGGATTCACTCGCGATGCATAGACGATCGCCGGGATGCCAGCCGGCACACAGCACAAAACCGTCACCACGATGGCAAACGCAAGATGACTGTTCACGCGAGTCGGAGGTCCCTTAGGCTGCCAGAGTTCTTCGGCGCAGCGGACGCATCTCGCCAAACCGTCATCGTTTAACTGGCCACATCTTGTGCAGTACACGCGGAGTCCTTCCCATCATTTCCCGACACCTAAAACCGCGATAATGCCCACAAAGTTCGCCAGCACGCATACCGCTCCCAGTCCAATCCCCACCCAGGCGTGCACTTTGCCTTTGGCCTCCGGATGCTCTTTTGCCCGCTTCAGGCCAACGATTCCGCAAATGATCGCCGCAACGCCCAACGGAATCCCAAGACACGGGATCAGCGAAAACACGCCCAGGTAATACGCAGCCAACGCAGCGGCGTTCTTGTATGGTATCAACGCGCCCAGGCCTCCGTCATCAACCACGACCGTTCGGCCAGTGGCAGCGTGCAAATCGGCTCCGCATGCCGCGCATCTGTAGTTGTTCTCCGGGTTCGCTGTCCCGCAACTGGCGCAGTAGATTTGCCCCGGCGTTGCGCAGCAGCTCTTAGATACTACCTCCCCGGCAGCGGCCAACGGCGGAGCAGACTCTTGGGCGCAGGACGGGCATGGGGGAACGCCGCCCGAAGCCGGTGTCTCGGCCTCATAGCTTTTTCCGCACTGGGAGCATTGGAACGTGGATGTCATAAGGCCTGATTCTACGATTGGCAACGACCCGAACCGCGCACTGGCCTCACGCGCGTTCTCACGCTGAGTTGCGTGTCACCACATTTCCGGTCAACCACGCACCCCGCGGAGTCTGGCCAGCTCGGATCGGTCCGCGTGCCCGTCCGTTTGTTTCCGTTGAATGGGCTTATGTCAGGAAGCAGCCACCACTGCAAGTCCGAAAGCGGAGCGACGGTAGCCACCGAAAGACAAGTTGAACAGTGACTGGGGCGGCCCTCGACCGTCGGACGCCAGCGTTGTGAGATGCATGCGCCCTGTGTCTGGCACCGCCCCAGGGTTCTTCGAGCACGCGCGGAATGGCGCGCGTGACGGTCAGGCCCGATGTTTTCGTGCGCGACGGTGGAATGCAAAAGCCACCAAACCACAGGCAACAGCCGCGGCGCTTGCCTTGGGTTCAGGCAACATCACCAATTGGCCAAAGCCCGACACGTTGTCCAGGCGCATATTGCCGGTGCTGGATGCATTCCATCCCTGAAACCGGAACTCGATCGTTTCCCCCGCGCACGCCATCATGTCGGCGAAGTCGAAAGTCTTCGTGTCCATTGTCGTGTCGACAATGACGTCGGCGCTGTTTTCCAGAAGATTACCGTCTTTGAACAACGACACCCGTCCGCTGGCTGGTCCGCTTGCGCTGCGCGAGGTGTCCCATTCAAGCCGGTCCAACTGCACCCCGTATCCAGTTTCCGGGTGAATCGTGAACGAGACGAACTCCCCCGGATCGATTAATGAACCGATAGTCCAGCGCGAGCTCGAGAAGACGTCTTCCTGATTGGCGACGCTCACGTTTACGCGAGCAAATGGGCTCAATGACAAGTGCGGCACTGACGGCACAGCCGCGTCGCCGCCGGGGTCGGCGCCGTTGAAGTCATAGGTGAACAGGATTTGTGCTTCGATCTGAGGCAACAGGCTGGCCATTGCGATCATTGTAACGAACTCTTTCATATCTCCTCCTTGGTGTTGATTGTGTGGCGATCCGCAGTCGAACGGGCCGTCCAGGAGCGCCAGACGCCTCGCAACGACACTTGACCACGGGGCTTGGCGTTCCTGGTCAGAACCGCTTTCTCTCCTCGGATCGAACAATAGGCAACTGGCATGCCAATCTCGAATTGTCTCGTCACGAGGCCGGCACTCGTCTCTGAAGGCCCGTCCCGTCAGCCCAATACAAAGCGCACCTCCGCATTCTCGGAATGGCCGGCGTGCGAAACCCAGGACCCTCCGGTGTCCTGTTCAAGGACGGATTGTCCGGTTTTTCGGTTGGGCCCCTCCACGCCAGCATTGTGTTTCCGTTTTTCCTGCGATCTCAGAGCCTCCGCGTGAGAAAAACGGCGAGACTCGCGCGGAGCCGCGGAGTCCGGAGGGGGATCAGGCTGGGCTTTCTCAAAGTCCCCGCGGAGGTAAGGAGAAGCGATCCTGCGCGGGCCAACGCGCCCTTGCTGGGTCCACCGCGGCACAACCGCGATCATCCGTATCGCAATGGCGGAGTAAGCGTGAAAGCGTTTGGCAGATGCCTGAGAGCTCGCGGTTTGTCAGCGTCGAGAAGGACTTCCACGATGTCGAACCGCATCCGAATGCGGGGATTGTCCAAGCGGCCTAGGTAGTGCAGAGCCGCAAGGCTGAGCCGGCGGCGTTTCTGAGCGTTGACCGCAGTCGATGGACGGACCCATTCCTCCGATGAACGTGTCTTGACCTCAACGAAAACCAGGCAGTCGCCATCCCTGAACACGAGATCGATCTCGCCTTTTGGCGTCCGATAGTTGGCCGTCAGAAACTTGAGCCCACAACGCTTCAGATATCGTCGGGCCATGGATTCACCGCAGCGGCCGCGTCGCAAGTGAATTGGCACGGGCCGCTTCCGCAACTGATTCAACAGTACATGCCAGACACTCATCAGATGCAAGACGTGCCCGGCTTGCAGCCGAGAGGCGCGGCAATGGCCAACAGATGAAGCTGAGTCGCCCCAACAGGGGCAAAGCTCCGACGATGTATTTGGCATGGGCCATGGCGGGCGAGAGCGGCCATGTGGGCTGGCGTGGGGTATCCTTTGTGGCGAGCGAAACCATAAGCAGGGTATCGGCGGTCGTAGACGAGCATCATTCTGTCCCGGGTCACTTTGGCGAGGACACTCGCCGCGGCAATGGAGTAGCTGCGGGCGTCACCATGGACCAGCGCTGTCTGTGGCAGGCCCAAGGTTCTAACTGGCAGCCCATCGACGAGCACGCGTTCGGGCTGGCGGCACAGGCGAGACAGTGCGCGCCGCATCGCGAGGTGTGTGGCCTCAAGAATGTTGAGCGAGTCGATCAGTTCCGATTTGACGCATGCAATGCCATAGTCGAGATCGGTCAAGCGGATCAACGCGGCAAAGAATGACTCTCGTTCCGCGGCGCTGAGTTGCTTGGAGTCGTTCAGGCCGGTCAGGTCAGCCGGGAGCCCTCGACGCACAAAACTCTCGGGGAAGACAACCGCGGCGGCGACAACGGGCCCAGCCAGCGGGCCGCGCCCGGCCTCATCAACACCCGCGATCAGCCTGGTCCCGGACTCCAACAGCCGACGTTCCTCCAAGAAACGGTCGACCTCTGACAATGGCTTCGCCACGGCATCAACCATGGCCTAAGATGCGCGGAAAAGCGAGGGTCAGACACTCAGCCTCTTAGACCTGACCGCGGCTGATTGGACCTTCTAGTTCTCCGCGGCTGGCTGTGCCGGCGCCGGTTCTGGCGCGGCCTCGGTTTGCACAGTTTCGCTCTCTCGCTGGACCAGCTCGCGGACGGCGACGGCGCTTTTGCCGATTCGCTTGCGCAAGTAAGTCAGCTTGGCTCGACGGACCGCGCCGCGCCGCTCGACGTCGACTTTCTCGACGCGGTTGGAGTGCACCGGGAAAACGCGCTCGACGCCCTCGCCATAGCTTATGCGGCGAACGGTGAATGTCTCGTTGATTCCATGCCCACGGCGGCCGATAACGACACCGGCGAAGACCTGAATTCGTTCTTTGTCACCCTCGCTCACCTTAGTGTGGACGCGCACGGTGTCACCCACGCTAAACCTAAGCGGTTTCTTGCGCAAATGCGTCGATTCGATTTTGTCCAACAATGCCTGGTTCATAGTTCACCTTTCCATGGTCCGCGGGCGGCTGCTTCGTGAGTTGCTTTTGGCAGTAGCAAATCTGGGCGACGCTCAGCCGTTCGGCGAAGAGCCTGGTCACTTCGCCACTTAGCGATCTCGGCGTGGTGTCCCGACAGGAGCACCTCGGGAACGGTCATTCCGCGAAAGTTGGCCGGGCGTGTGTACTGCGGGTACTCCAGCCAACCACGACTGAACGACTCTTCCTGAGCGCTTGAATCGTCGCCAAGCACCCCAGGCAACAGCCGCGTCACCGCGTCTATAACAACCATCGCCGGCAACGCGCCGTTGGTCAGAACGTAGTCTCCAATCGACAACTCCTCGTCGACCAGACACTCTCGCACTCGTTCGTCCACGCCCTCGTAGCTGCCGCAAATCAGGAGCAAGTGCGCCTGAGACGCCAGCGCCCGTGCCAGTCCCTGGTCGAAGACATCTCCTGCCGGACTGAGCAGAATCGTGCGCGTGCCCGGCTGCCTCAGATTCTCGACCGCTTCGAAAAGCGGCTCCGGTTTCAAGAGCATCCCGGGCCCTCCCCCAAACGGACGGTCATCGACCGTGCGGTGATTGTCATGAGTGTAGTCACGCAGGTTGTGGATGCGCAGATCGAGCCGTCCCAGGCCACGGGCGCGCTTGACGATGCTTTCATCAAGCGGGCCGGTGAACATCGCGGGAA
>JAXDCU010000556.1:0-11570 GCA_034677645.1 Verrucomicrobiia bacterium | reverse complement strand
GCATCCTGAGCAGGCGCTTGAGTTTGCTCTCGTCGTTGCCGCAATCGAGGTGCAGTCTCGCCAACACCCACTCGTATCGCGGACGCCCCTTTAGCCCGAAGGACTTCGCCTCGCTCCAAAGTCGCTTGGCGGCAACAGCCTCTTCGCGCATTGCCATCCGATTCTTGCTCAACTTCGGGCCTTGCCGGTGAACTCCTCGCGCGCGATGCAGTGCCGTGATCGCCTTCCAGTTCAAATCCCGCTTCGGGTCGAAGCTCCAGTAAGCAGGAATCAAGATCATCGTTCCGAACGGAGTCAAGTTGACGGTCAGCTTCAGGAGCAGCGGACGGTCGCCTTCCATTCCATACAAATTCCACTTGTGGCAAAACGCATCGAAGACGTTTTGAAACCGATCCTTCTTGGCCGTCCATCGGAAATCCCAAGCGGAACGGAAGTTCCGTTCCTGAACCATGCGCCGCCGGACGACGCCCTTCGGATTCCGGTATTCGTCCACAGGGAAGTGTTCTTTGATTTCGGTCCACGCGCGGTTGAAGTCGGCATCGCGGTGGAGTTGTTGCTCCATTTCCTCGAATTTCGGTTGTGACTTGATCAAGGACTCGTAGTTGCCCTGCTGAACAAGGTGCTCGTGGGCGGCAGCCACCTCCTGAACCGCCTGATCCGGCGGTGCGCCCAGCAGGGCGAGGAGGAGCTTCGTTTTCGCATTGAGTTTCCCGCCTGAGACCATCTTTCGCAAAACGTGCGTCATCAGGCCGGCGACATCCACAGGCCAGAGCGTCAGCGGAACGAACAGCCACTGGCAGAGCCGTTCAACGTCCGCATAGTCGCGGTGATTCCGAATCTGCCTCTTGACCCGGTGAAACTCGCGCACGACTTCTCGAGCCTTCTCGGTTCGGCGGAAAGCCAGCCGCGACAACCTGGCGAGATCTGCTTGGAGGCTTGCTGTCATACGGTGGCAGGATAAGGGATTTGCACCACCAGGAGCAGTTAAAACCGGTGCGCGAAATGTCCCCAAACTTTGCCCCTTCGCGCTCGTGACGGTCATGCGACTATGCCCTCAGTCGGAAACCAAAGCCCGACACGTTATGCCGAATGCAAAACAACATCTGATCGCAGGACTGGCAGTGGGCGTAGTAGTGAACAGCGCAATCCAATGGCTCGACCGAGTGGACGACCCAACCAAGCCGTTCGATTGGGGCGAGTTGATCGCCTGCTCAATCGCTGCCGGGGCGGCGGCATTGCTGCCGGACATCCTCGAACCAGCCGAAGGCCCGGATCATCGGAAGTTCTTTCACAGCCTCACCGCCGCCGGCCTGGTCGCACACGCGATGTCGGGCAAACACACGGACAACTACTCCGAGCCGGCTTGCCGGCTTCTTGCAGCGCTTGGCATGGGGTATCTCAGTCACATCGCCCTCGATTGCACGACTCCCGCCGCAATAGACCTCGTATAAGTGATCAGAAACAGGAAACACACCGAACCCGCCCAACGGACCGATTCGCCACTTCAGAACGGGGAGGCAACCCCGTGCCGCACACCAATCGTCGAGTTCTTCGCCTGTGCCTCACCAACACGCCGCAAGCAGTATCACGCTTCCTGCGGTATAAAGTCGCATTTGACAACCGCCCGAACTGTGATACTGTATACTTCGTCGGTTCAAACGAAAGGCATCACCGGCGACCGGGATGCCTTTCCAACTAACCGCGAGCCTTGCGGCCACGATCAGGTGTTGCGACCAAGACGGTGGCAGAGGGGCGGGCGGGAAACAACAACTATTCGGGGTCGAGTCGCGCCTCGCACCGCGACATTATGATCGCCCTTAAGAAGCCAACTGGCCCGCGGCCCTTGCCGCGCATCAGCGTAACCAAACTTGGTGAATATGTCGGCAGCCGGTCCGCTGCCCGACGCAAAACCATCCTCGTGGACCAGAAATATCCCAAGCCGTTCAAGACGGCCATTTACAATGACTGCTTCGAACCCTTGGTCGGATTCTTCGTGGATGCTGCACATGACCCGGCGGCGGTAAGGGCAGCCATCTCCGCCATTCAATCCCGGACGGCCGCGACCGAGGCCGAGGAAATGCGTCGTCAGGTCAACAGCCAGGCTCTGGACCACCTGCTCAACACCGCACCCAGCCTGCCGCTCAGCGGAATCACATTCCGCAAAGCACCCGAATCCACCAAGCCCATGCTGATCGCGGGCGTCGAAGTCAGCATTCGGCCCGAACTGGAACTGGTCGTCACCGTCAAGGGCGGCGACGTTCGCTATGGCCTGCTCAAGCTCTACCTGGGCAAGAGTCATCCACTCACGGACGACGCCGGAAATTACGTCGCCACGCTCGTTCATTCCTACGCGAGTCATCGCTTCACCGGACCGAAATCCGTGGACCGTAAGCACTGCTACGTCTTCGACGTGTTTCAGGAGAAGCTCTTTGTCGCGCCGGTGAATCACACCCAACGCCGCAAGGACATCAACGCCGCCTGCGAAGAAATCGCGAGCCGCTGGCCATCACTCTAACCAAACGATACTATGGCAACGAATCCACCTAAAGGCGACGGCCACCGGAATGGTCCGGTGACGAACCGTTCGCAAACTTGGAATCCCCTCTCTGAACGCTGGGTGAAGCGCGACGGCGACACAGGGCGCTTTATGGACATGAAGTCCAACCCGAAACCGTTCAAAGGCGTGCGCAAAGAAAAGTAATCTGTGAACGCAACGCTTGGACAAGTCGCCGCACTACGTGCCGGCTATCCGTTCCGGTCGAGCATCGAGCCCGACCCGGACGGGACTGTGGCGTTGATTCAAGGGCGCGATGTGGACGCCGACCGCCTCCGCATCGCGCCTGCCCAAGATGGGCTGACGCAAATCAGTTCCAGCGGGATTCGGAATCTCGCCGAGCACCTGCTTCAGCCCGGCGACGTGATTCTCATGGCGCGCGGCCCGCGCAATTACGCTGTTCCCATCGGCGAAACCAGCGGGCAGGCCATCGTGCCGGGCAGCTTTCATGTGCTCCGTCCCGACACAACCCTTGTGTTCCCGCCATTCCTCGCGTGGTGGCTCAACCAGGACGCGTCGCAGCAATTCATGCGCGCGAACAACTCCGGCACGACCATTCCCATGATTTCCCTCGACGTGCTGCGCGCGTTGCCGGTGCAACTGCCACCGCTCGACGTGCAACGCCGCGTCGCCGAACTCAATTCCCTGATCGAACAGGGACACAATCTCATGAACGACCTTTCCACCGCCCGTCGCGACCTTTTGCGCGCCTGGGCCAACCAACAAGCCGCCCATGCCTGACCCCATCATTGACCGCAAAGCCGAAATCAACCGCGTTGCCTGGAAAGCGTGCGACACCTTCCGGGGCGTCATGGACTCGTCCGTTTACAAGGACTACGTCCTGACCATGCTCTTCCTCAAATACCTGAGTGACGTGCGCCGGCAACGCGTCGAGGAACTACGCGCCCAGTTTCCCAAGGACGAAGTCATGGTGCAGCGCCGCCTTGCTCGTGAGCGGTTTATCATGCCGGAGGACGCCACGTTCGATTCGCTCCACGCCCAGCGCGATGCCGACAACATCGGCGAACTCATCAACCACGCGCTCGATTCCATCGAAGACGAGAACAAGGCCAAGCTCGACGGCGTGTTCCGCAAGATTGATTTCAACTCCGAGGTGAACCTCGGCGAGACACGCGACCGCAACCGCCGCCTCAAGCATCTGCTGGAAGACTTCGCGCCGCTGGACCTGCGCCCACGCACACTCGGCAATGCCGACATCATTGGCGACTGCTACGAATACCTCATCGGACAATTCGCTTCCGATGCCGGCAAGAAGGGCGGCGAATTCTACACGCCCGCCGAGGTCGCCACGTTGCTCGCCAAGCTTCTTGCGCCAAAGCCGGGCAACAAGATATGCGACCCAACGTGCGGCTCGGGCTCGCTGCTGGTGAAGGTCGCCCACGAAGTGCCGCGCAAGGACAAAACCCAGCCCGCCAACGTCGCCGTGTTCGGCATGGAGAACAACAACCAGACCTACGCGCTGGCGCGGATGAACATGTTTCTCCACGGCCTCGACGCCGCTCGTATCGAATGGTGCGACGCGCTCAACTCGCCCAAGCTTGTCGAGGACAGCCGCCTGATGAAGTTCGACATTGTGGTCGCCAACCCGCCGTTCTCACTCGACAAGTGGGGCGCGGAGAAAGCCGCCGCCGATCCTTACGGCCGCTTCCATCGCGGCATCCCGCCCAAGAGCCGGGGCGACTACGCGTTCATCACCCACATGATCGAGGCCGCTGCCGCTGGCTCAGGCCGCGTGGGGGTGATCGTGCCGCATGGCGTGCTGTTTCGCGGCGCGTCCGAGGGGAAGATTCGACAGACGCTCATTGAGGAAAACCTGCTCGAAGCCGTCATTGGGCTACCGGTGAACCTTTTTTACGGCACGGGCATTCCGGCGGCGATTCTCCTGTTCAACAAGGGCAAGAAGGAAGCCCGCCACGGCACGGACATCCTGTTCATTGACGCCAGCCGCGACTTCGCTCAGGACGCAAAACAGAACAAACTCCGTCCACAAGACATCGAGAAGATTGTGGAGACGTTCCGCAAGTTCGAGGATGTGCCCAAATACGCCAAACGCGTCACGTTCGAGGAAGTGAAGGAGAACGACTTCAATCTCAATATCCCGCGCTACGTGGACACCTTCGAGCCGGAAGCGCCGGTGGACTTGAAGAAGGTTCAAAAGGAAATCAGCCGCCTTGAAGACGAACTTGTCGGCGTGCGGAAGGAAATTGGGCGCTACCTCAAGGAGCTTGGACTGTGAAACGCGTTACCCTTGGTGACATTGCGGACATTGTTTCAGGCGGCACACCCGCTCGAAACCAGCCCAAGTATTGGGGCGGCCGCATCCCTTGGGTGAAAACCGGGGAAGTTGATTTCTGCACCATCACCGCCACCGAGGAGCACATCACCGAAGAGGGCTTGGAGAACTCATCGGCACGCATCGTTCCCAAGGGGACAATCCTGATGGCTATGTATGGCCAGGGAAAAACACGCGGCCAAGTCGCCATTCTCGGAATTGACGCTGCCGTCAACCAAGCTTGTGCCGCAATCCTTCTGAACGAGGAAGCCGACCGAGATTTTGTCTATCAACAGCTAGCGTTTCATTACTTGGACATTCGGAAACTCAGCAACTCGGGACAGCAGAATAATCTCAATGCCGATTTAATACGCGGCGTAGCTTTCCCGCTTCCGCCAAAACCGGAACAGCGGAGGATTGCGGCCATCCTCAGGGCGTGGGATGCAGCAGCCCAAAGACTCACAGCATTGCTGAATTCGAAGAACCAGCGCCTGAACTCGCTCCGACAGCAGCTAATAACTGGAGCAAAGAGGTTTCCGTCATTCAAGAAGCAGGCTTGGCTGAGCAGAAAGATCGGCGAACTACTGAACTCGGTCAATCGATACGAGGATTGGGACGACAATCGCATCTTCAAGCTCGCAGGAGTGAGACGGAAGTCAGGTGGCGTGTTCTTCCGCGACGAACTCCCAGGACAAAAGATTAAGGTAAAGGTCTGCAAGAAGATCCACGCGAACGACTTCCTCATCTCCCGCCGCCAAATCACATGGGGCGGGATGTCCATCGTGCCACCCGAATTCCACGGCTACGATGTAAACGACGAATATGAAGTGTTGCAGGTTCGCGACCCGGCGACGTTCGACATGCGGTTCTTTCACTACTTGTCCCAGACCGCCACGCTCAAGAACTTGGCTTACCTCGCCAGCAATGGTGTGTTTGCAGAGCGCCTCCGGCTGAATTTTGACCTGAAGGCATTCCTGAATCAGCCAATGCGCGTCCCGCCCACAAAGGCAGAGCAACTGGAAATCGTCACTCTGCTCGATGCTTGCGTCCGCGAAATCCGCCTGCTCGAAGCCGAGTTGGAAGCCCTCAAGCAACAAAAGCGCGGCCTGATGCAAAAACTCCTGACCGGCGAAATCCGCGTGAAGACATGAGCACCGCCAACACCAAGCCGTTCAAGCTGCCCCGCGCTATCAAGAGCGAGGTCGAACGCGAATTGTGGGGACGCGCGGCTGCCCGATGCGAGTTCAACGACTGCAACCGGCTGCTTTACAAATCGCCAGTGACGCAGGAGGCGGTGAATCTGGCAGAGATGGCCCACATCTATTCGTTCTCAAAAGATGGCCCACGCGGTTGGGGCATCTTCACGCGAATGCCGGCGGCCTTAAATGACGTGGGCAATCTGATGCTGGTTTGCCACGACTGCCACAAGAAGATTGACCAGGACAAGAAGGGGGAACGCTACTCCGCTGACCTGCTGAAGAAGTGGAAAGCCGAGCATGAAACGCGGGTGCGAATCGCCACCGGAATCACCGCCAACAAGCGCTCGCACGTCGTGCTCTATGGCTCGCGCATCGGCGATGAGAACAGCCCGCTGCAAAAAGCCGTAGCCTTCGATGCCATGTTCCCAGATTGGAATCCTGCGGATGACCGTTCAGTGGACCTTTCGATGGACTCGGCGCTGGACGACAGCACTAAGGGGTTTTGGATCGCCCAAGCGGCACATCTGCGCAAGGAATTCGACCGCCACATTCGCGCCCGTATTGACGAGGCCCAACCAAATCACTTTTCGGTCTTCGCTCTGGCATCGCAACCGTTGCTCATTCTGCTCGGCTCGTTCTTCACCGACAAAGTGCCAGCCGTCGTTTACCAGCCGCATCGCGAACCGAAGACCTGGAAATGGCAGCCTCACCCTGACGGCTTTACATTCCGAATCTCTGAGCCTGCGGACAAAAGCGGTATTCCTGCGATGGTGTTTTCGCTAAGTGCGAAGATTGCCCCCGAGCGCGTGGAGTCAGTGCTGGGTGGAAGAGTCTCCATCTGGGAGGTGACAATTGACCAGCCGCACAACGACTTCCTTCGTTCTGAAGCTCAACTCTCCATGTTCCGCGAAGCCGTGAGAAAGCTCATGGTGGCCATCAAAGCCGCACACCCGAACGCCACAGACCTCAAGGTGTTCCCGGCAATGCCCGTGTCCTGCGCTGTTGAACTAGGACGGGTGCGTATGCCCAAAGCCGACCTGCCATTGGTCATCTACGATCAGAACCACAAGCACCAACGATTTATCGAGACCATAACCATAGGAGGAAACCATGAGTGACAAGACCCATCGCATCATCGAGGCAGTTGCCGCATCCGTTGACATCCCGGAGACGGCCTACGACAAAGCCGAAGCCCGCTACAAGGATTTGGCCTCTTGGTTCGGGCGTCGTGAATCCGCGTGCTACGATTACGATCCCCACATCTACCCGCAAGGTTCGTTTCGCCTGGGCACAGTCGTCGCGGGGGAAGAGTATGACTTGGACTTTGGTTGCCGGTTGCGGAAAGGAATCAGCAAATCAACGCACACGCAAAAGCAACTCAAAGGATTCGTCGGTGTTGACATGGAGGCGTATCGCCAGGCCCGCCGCATCGAAAGCGCGTTGAAGGAAAAACACCGCTGCTGGCGGCTGCAATATCAGGAGGACAGTGGGTTCAAGTTCCACATGGACGGAGTGCCTTCCATCCCTACAGACGATCCGCAACGTCAGCTTCTTGCGGAGGCGATGATCAAGGCTGGTAGGGCAGATGTTCTCGCCCAAGCTGTCGCGAACCATGCGGGCTCAATCACCGACAATACCCTTTCGAACTACGAGCAGATCAGCCCAGATTGGCGAATCAGCAATTCGGAAGGCTATGCGCTCTGGTTTGAATCACGGATGAAGCTGGCAATGCCATTACTGGAAAAGCGGGCGTTTGAAGCCAAAGCCGCGAAGGTGGACGGTCTCCCCGCGCGCAAGTGGAAGTCCCCACTGCAAAAGTGCGTTCAGGCGTTGAAGTGTCATCGAGATGTGATGTTTGCCGAAAACCCTGATGGGAAGCCTATTTCCATCATCATCACAACACTGGCTGCAACCGCCTATCGCGGCGAGCAGGACGTCGGCAGCGCCATCCAGAACATCCTCGCCACGATGGGGAGCTTCGTTAACCAGCAAAGGCCGCGAGTTCCCAACCCGGTCAATCCATCCGAGGATTTCGCCGACAAGTGGTATGACTCCAAGTATGCCCACCTGAAACTTGAGCAGAACTTCAATTGGTGGCTTCAACAGGCGCAGGAGGACTTTGCGACAATTGGTCAATCCCGTGACGCGGATTTCATCGCCGAACAGGTCCGGGAGAAGTTCGCGTCCTCGATTGATGCCGTCAGTCTTCGGGACAGACTCGGCCTTGGCGCGGCAACCATTATCACAGCGCCCAAGAGTCACAACATTGAAGCTCCAGCGAAACCGTGGATGCACCGGTAAATAATGGCCGTAGTCGAAACACCTGGATTGCGCGAGTTCCTGCGCAGCTATCCCAAGATGGCAATCAGGCCGTCAGCGGGTGGGGTCTTGCGCTTGAAGGGGAGTTTCGAGTTTGCCGCACATCACCCGAAGGAAGGAGACATCCAAGATTCGTTTGCCTTGGAGATAATCGTTCCAAGCGGTTTTCCACGAGAATTGCCGCGCGTGACCGAGACGGGAGGACGCATACCCCGCACCGGGGAGTATCACGTCAATCCGACAGACAACACTCTCTGCTTGGGCTCTCCGCTATCCC
Organism: Verrucomicrobiia bacterium; assembly: GCA_034677645.1. GTDB lineage: Bacteria > Verrucomicrobiota > Verrucomicrobiia > Limisphaerales > J093 > JAAYVR01. The sequence continues at coordinate 2,928 of JAXDCU010000556.1, read as the reverse complement.
TGCTGCTGAAGCTCTCGAAGAAGCCGTCGCTGGAGGGATTCGCCGAGAGATGTCTCGTTTCCTATCTCTTCGCGATTTCTCACAAGCTCAAGAATGGAGGTCCACTGCCGTTTGGCGAACTCGACCACGGCGTGGACGGACTGCTTGCCGACTACTTGCAGTTGTTCGGCCTGAAGACGAGGGAACAACTGATTTACGCCTTCAGGTTGCTTGGGATGAAGAAGCGCCGGGCCAACAAACTTCCGTGCCCTTGCGGGTGCGGAATTCGGCTGGGACGCTGCAAATACAACTTTCGGCTGCGGGAGTTTCGCAACATTGCCAGCCGGACTTGGTTCAGATCGCGAGTTAAATAGACGACAATGGCTAACGAGTCCACAGAGACAACCCCGATCGTGTTCATCTCCTATTCTCACGACACGAAGGAGCACAAGGCGTGGGTTGCGGCCCTTGCCCAGCGGTTGGTTGAAAAAGGCGTGGATGTTCTTTTTGACCAATGGGATCTTGGTCCAGGAGACGATGTTCCCAAGTTCATGGAACATGCAGTTGCTCGCGCACACCGCGTCTTGATGATCTGCACCGAAGCATACGTTCGCAAAGCTGATGACGGGAAGGGTGGCGTTGGTTATGAAGCGATGGTGGTGACCGGGGAGTTGGTGCGTGATTTGGGTACCAACAAGTTCGTCCCAATTGTGCGCCAGTCCTGCAATCCGAAGACTCTGCCACGCTGTGTTGGCACTCGCTTCTACGTGGATTTGAGCGACGGAGACGACTCGGAGGGACAGTTCGAGACTCTACTGCGAGAGCTTCACAACATTCCCAAACTGGCGAAGCCGACTTTGGGCGTAAATCCGTTTACGGCAGATCAATTCGAGGGAACAACCCGCAAGGCCGCCAAGGAAGAGCGGCGACTCGAATTCTCGGATTCGATCTCCAGTCCCGACGCGGCGTACAAGCGCGCATTGGAAGTCATCCACGAGGACGACCGCGTCGCGTGGAGAAAGTTGCTGCTGGCTGCCACCGAAAAGGGAACGGAATCGCTAAAGCGATGGAAGGTTGAGAAGCCCGACATTCCTCCGGTAAACGATAAGGACTGGTCGGCACTCTTTGCCCATGCACAAACGGGCGTGGAATGTTTCACACCATTGATTGCGTGTCTGATTGCAGCGGCGGAGACCGGAAAGCCGGGATACGCAGACCAACTTGGGTGGGTCGAATCCATTCTCAACCCACCTGGGTACGAGACCACCAACACGACCTATCACTTGTTCTTTCCCCAACTTGTGTGCTTTGTGACCCAAGCACTAGTCGGGGGAATGTTGATGCTTAGTGAATCCGGCGAAGCGGCTCATGCCCTTGCCACCACCAAATTGCCCGATCGGTTCAACTCGCGAGAGGCGCGACCGTTGTTCGAGATGACACGATATAACGGTTGGCCCGAATCCCTCGCGCATGAATGCACAACTGCATGGCGTTTTCTCGACGCAATCGTCGGATCATGGGATTGGCTCAAAACCGCTTTCGGTAGCGAGCACGAGTGTCGGTCGGGAATCTCCGCCTATTACCAACTACTGAGCTTCCTGAATTTCGTCAAACTGACCAAAGATGGCCTGCTCGACGACGATGAACGGCAGCGCATGACTTTTCCGATTTCCACTCCACTTTGCTTCTGCGTGTGGCCCGCCGAAGTTGTGGAGAAGGGTTACGGTTACTTTCTCCGCCAGAGCCTCATTCTCAAACGTATCCTCGAAGCCAATCAGTTGCACGGTCCTGCGTTTGAAGCTGCGTGGCCAAAGTGGATTTCCAAAGTGGGCGCGTGGCTCGGTGACGTTTATCGCGGATATTGGCCACAGATGCATGTCCCCCAATCGAAGCTGCCCGAGCACTTTAAGAGGCAACCTTTTGCGCTCGGATAATCTATATGCCTGAACTTCTCACAACCCCTGACACGCGCGAGAAACTGGCGTCACAGATTCCCGCTGTGGAATTGCTGATGAAGCTGGGCTTCCGCTATCTGCCGCCAACCGAGGCGCTGCAATTGCGCGGCGGGCGCAAATCCGAGGTGTTGTTGACGCCCATCCTCCGCGAACAGCTTACCAAGATGAACCGCGTCCGCTGGCGTGGGCGGGAGCAACCGTTTTCCGCTGAGGCGGTCGAGTCAGCCATCGCCACTTTGCGGGATCTTCCGGACGAGGGACTGATTCAGACGAGCGAAAAGGTTTACGACCTGCTTTCCTTGGGGAAGAGCTTCCCGCAAACCGTCGAAGGTGATACGCGCAGCTTCACGCTGCGCTACGTGGATTGGGAGCGCTGGGGCGAAAATGTTTTCCACGTCACCGAGGAGTTTGCGGTGGAGCGGACCGGTTCGCGCGAAACCTACCGTGTGGATGTCGTCTTGTTCGTGAACGGCATCCCGTTCGCGGTGATTGAGTGCAAGCCACGCGGAAAGAAATGGCTGGATCAAGGCATCTCCCAACATCTGCGGAATCAAAAGAACGACGGGATTCCCCGGCTCTACTGGTTCGCCCAACTTGTCCTCGCGTTGAATGGCGAGAGTGCCCGTTACGCCACCGCCCGAACGCCCACGGAGTTCTGGTCGGCATGGCAGGAGTCCGTCGCCGACGGCGATGTTCAGACGGTGCTCAACACGGCGCTGCCCGTGGATGAATTGGTCAAGCTGTTCTGGCGACGCGATGGCCCGAACGAGTTGCACGAGCGGGGAGTGACCGCGCAAGACCGCACGGTTTTCGGCCTGTGCCGCCCCGAGCGGCTGCTGGAGCTGGCGCGCATCTTCGTTGTTTACGACGGCGGACAGAAGAAGATCGCGAGGCATCAGCAATACGCAGCGGTGAAAGCTGCGCTCGCGCGCGTGCAAGAGCACGAACCGGACGGAAGCCGTTGCGGTGGACTGGTCTGGCACACTCAGGGTAG
>JAXDCU010000555.1:0-2673 GCA_034677645.1 Verrucomicrobiia bacterium | reverse complement strand
CAAGGCGCCCTGGTGAACCCTGAGCGCCACCAGGAGCATCTCCCGGTAACACCTTGACCGCCCCCGCGCCACCCGACACCAGCCGGTCTCCACTGAATGTGACCCGCGCTACGCAAAAGTCCTGACGCGCAAGCCGGTCCTGAACCGAATAACCGCCGCAATCGATTCCAACTCCTCGGCCGTCAATCGCTCGACCCACGATTCTGCAGTCGGTCGCGCGATCGTGTACGCGTGCACCTCGCTAATTCTCCCACCGGCGCGCGTGAGGTCATTGAGCCTGTCGCAGTATGACTCCAGTTCCGACCGGGGCATCGTTTCACCGCCCACGCGAAGAAACAGGCTCTGTATTACGATCGGTCGCGCCCGAGCTGTCAGCAATAGATTGGAAAGAACGCGGCCTAGACGCACTCGGGACCGGTTCACACGCGCGTACCAGGCTTCAGTGCCCGCGTCGAGCTTGGCCCATACCTCGCCGTTGTTGGCGTCCATTAGTTCGAGGCCGCGCCGGACATCCAGCTTGTCTAGGCCGGTCGCGTTTGTGATCAGAACGATCTTGGTCTCCAAGAGTTTCTCTTGTCGCCGCGCGTCCGCTGCCGCCTCGACGCATGCGCTGAAGTTCCGAATGAGAGTCGGTTCGCCATCCCCGCTGAACGCGATGTCCTTTATCATCAGCGCAAGCGCGCCAGCCTCGGCGAACTTCGGCTCGTTCGTCAGCAGCCCATCCCTGATAAGACGAATCAGCCACCTCAACTCCCGAGACACCAAGTCGGCATCTGCCAGCGCCGATCGCCCCCGCGTCGTCCGGTCGACCTCGCAATAGACGCAGTCGAAATTGCAGCGCTTGTCGGGATTCAGGTTTACGCCAAGCGATAGACCACCCGACCTCCTCGAAATAACCGGATAGACAAACTTCAAGTCCCTGAAACAGCGCGTGTGATCGCGCACGGCCATCAGAGTACTCCGCACGGCAGTCAAGTCGCCAGACACGCTCGCAATCTAAGCCATGCCGGCCCACCCGCAAGCCCACAACCGCCAAGGTTGCTTGGCGGCAAGCCGACGCCAAACTCCGATGCATACGCACAATTCTTTGGCGGAGCAACCATGCTCACGTCTCTCGCCTTGTTGGGCCAGCGCCCGAAAGCGTCATTCATTCGCCGTCCCGCTCATGCCGAAGCATGGCCAAGGTCCCGCCGTATCCGCTCCGCCACGTCGTGCGCGGAGATGATTGAGTCTCCCAGCGAGATTCCATCGCGATAGTGACCGGCAAAGTACAAACCCGGCTCCCGCCGTTCGAGTTCCGCCATCAAAGACTTGAACCGGCCGTAGCCGACTTCGTACTGGGGAATTGCTTTCGAATAGAGAAAGCAGTGGCGGTAAGTCGGCTCGCCGCTTGCGCCCAGCAGACTCCGCAAGTCACCAACCGTCACATCGAACAGCTTGTCCGTCGGTAGCAAAGCCAGCTCGGGAGCCCGCACACCGCCGACGTAACTGGTGAGCGTGACATGGCCAGGCGGCGCTCGCCGTGGAAACAAGGAAGACGAAAAAAGCGTTCCCAGTATCCGCGGTTTTTCCACCTCCGGTATCAGCATGCCAAATCCGTCCAGCGGATGCGCTACGTGGTCGCGACGGAACCCGAGCACCACGCTCGCCACAGGAGGGTAGTTGATCGCCGCCAATGGCTTCAGACTCGATCCCTGATCGGAACGCAGTTCGATTTCGGCCAACCGATATGCTGGGGCTGCGAGTACGATTCCCCAATGCCGTCCCTCCGTTTCTCGGCCACCCCCGCTCAATGTCACGCTCCATCCGTCCGGTCCTCGCTCGATACCGGTGACCGCCCCGCCCAAGCGGATCGCTCCCCCCAGTCGCTCGCCGAGCGTGTTGGTGAGCACCTGCAGACCTTCATCGAACGAGACCTTTTTCGCCTCCTGCTTCGAGACCTCGCCGCGGCGTCTGCGTTCCCGCGCCCCAAACACCTGGCCGAGTATGAGCGAACCGTAACGCTGCTCGACGGCGTGCAAGCGCGGAAACGCCTGCCTAACGGATAGCCTCCGCGGGTCGCCGGCGTATATGCCAGCCACAAGCGGATTGATCGCATAGTCCAACCACTCCCGCCCCAGCCGCCTCAGCACGAACTCCGCCACGCTCTCCTCGGCGTCCGCGCGAGCGCGGCTCCGGAACGGCTCAAGTAGCAACCGGAACTTCGCGCCCATCGAAAACAACTCCGTACCAAAAAAACTGAACGGCGACATGGGCAGCGCCACCGGCCGTCCGCCGCGGACCAGGTAACGATTCTCAGCGTCTGGATTCGAATACTTCTTGCGCGACTCAAGTCCTAGATCGCTGACGAGTGAAACAATTTTCGGCGAGGTCTCGAGAATGGAGTTTGGACCAAACTCAGCCAGGTATCCGTTCTCACGGACCGACCGAATGACGCCTCCCACCCGGCCCGCGGCCTCGTAGACAATCACAGGCACACCGTGTTGCTGAAGCCTGAAGGCGGCGGTCAGCCCGGTGATCCCAGCGCCAACGACCGCAATTGACCCGACCGACGAGGATTGAGAAGTGTTGTTGCTCACGGCATCGATGGAAAGAGGCTCGATCAGATTGTCATGGCGTGCCGGCGCTCGCTCGGCCTCAGCAGGTATTTGTCAAAACGCATCGCAATGATCC
>JAXDCU010000554.1:0-5671 GCA_034677645.1 Verrucomicrobiia bacterium | reverse complement strand
AGGTGCTCGGACCCAAGGCTCTGCTGCGAGACCAGTTCTCAGCCTCAGACGGCGACATTGTTGCCTACCGCTTTCGCAAGCACAACTTGGGGCCGATCGTTGGAAAGCGGAGTTGGGGCGGCGTCGTCGGCATCCGAGGTTCACTGCCCCTACTCGACGGCGGCTACCTCAACCGGCCTGAGTTCTCCAGGTTCGATCTGGAAGCTCGCGAATGGATAATGGAAGGCAAAGGCGTGGAACCTGACGTCGAAGTTGACAACGATCCCGCGCGCGAGTTCGCCGGTGTGGACGATCAGCTCAACAAAGCTATTGAAGTCATCAAGGAATCGATGGCCAAGGTCCCGGTCCGGGTTCCCACACCGCCTCCTTACCCGGACAAGAGCAGGTGAGACTCCACCGCGTAAAGATATCGCTCCTGCCTCTGGGCAGAACGCTCTCGGTCGAGAGCGGCGCCCCGCTTCGCGATGTCTTGTTTACGCAGGGAGTCGAGTTCCCATGCGGCGGGCGAGGCCGATGCAAACGATGCCGCGTCAAAGTGCTCGAAGGTCATCTGCCCCCGTCACCAGAGGACAAACAGCGGCTCAGCGCGGTCGAAATTGCTTCGGGTTGGCGGCTGGCCTGTCAAGCGCGGGCGGATGGAGACCTCAAGATCGAGCTGGCACAGTGGGAAGCCGCTGTCCTGGGTGACGACTCGCGCTTCGAGTTCGCGCCCCGCGACGGGTTGGGCGTGGCGGTCGACCTTGGCACCACAACGATCGTCGCTCAACTGCTGGATTTGCGGACTGGCAATGTTATGGGTGTGCGGTCGGCCATGAACCTCCAGGCGCGTCACGGGTCTGACGTGATGAGCAGGGTGGAGTTCGCATTGACGGCAAGCGGGCTGTCGACGCTCACGTCGATTGCGCGCGAACAGATTGGCGGCATGATCGGTGAGTTGGTTTCCGATGCGACGCTGTTGCAGGGCGGGGCGTCCGCCCCATCACAAGGGCTGGTAGATCGCGTGACGATTGTGGGCAACACGGTCATGCATCACTTGTTCTCGGGAATCAGCGTCGCTCCGCTCGCGTGTCACCCATTTATCCCAGTCGATGACGGGCCGCGGAGTTTCGCGGCGTCGGACCTGGGCTGGAGAGTGCCGGGGAATCCAACGGTTAGGTTCCTGCCGTGCGTGGGAGGTTTCGTTGGAAGCGATGTGTTATGTGGAGTTCTTGCCACTCGTGTTCACGAGAGCGCATCGCTTGCTGGTTTGGTTGACCTGGGCACAAATGGCGAGATAGTCATCGGGACCAGCGAACACATGTTGTGCGCCTCGACCGCTGCCGGACCAGCTTTTGAGGGAGCGCGAATCTCATGCGGCATGCTGGCCACCACTGGAGCCATTTCCGCCGTGACGGCAGCGGACGGGCACCTGGACTGTCAAGTGCTCGGCGGCGGAGAACCTCGTGGGATTTGCGGCAGCGGACTTGTGGATGCGGTGGCATGCGCCCTCGAGCTGGGCATGATTGAACGGTCCGGACGTCTTGCAAATGGGGACCGCCTTCCGCTGCTTGGCATGGTGCATCTCACCCAAAGTGACATCCGCCAATTGCAGCTAGCCAAGAGCGCCATCGCGGCCGGCATGCGTTTGCTGCTCGACAGATGGGGCGCGTCCTGGTCGGGCCTGGATTGTCTGTGGCTGGCTGGCGCGTTCGGCAACTACATCAGCCGCTCCAGCGCGCGGCGGATTGGACTTTTGCCCGTGGCTGTGGAACGAGTCAATCCGGCTGGCAACACTGCCCTGCGCGGCGCGAAACTCGCCTTGTTCGACGAGACGGAAGGGGGCGCGACGTACGCCGATCTTCGGGGCCGAATAGAGCACGTTCCACTGAACGAAGACGCTCGATTTCACGATGTCTTTGTTGAGGAAATGGCTTTTCCCTAGACTTCCGCCGAGGCTTCGGGCGCCCGTTTTCCGCATTGGCTTCGATGTTTGCTCTTCAGACCTGGTTCTGATCCAGAGCCAACTGGCGCAGGTAATCGCGGTTCCGTCTTTTCCACTTCCGGTTGATCGACCAGGCGTAGAACGACAGCCCAGCGGAAACCCAGCGACCGGAAATCAGTTTCTTCAGGCCTCGAGGCAAAGCGTAGAGCCGGGAGTGTCCGCGAACCTGGGCGAGCTGGAGATCAAGTGGCGTAAATGCGTTAGGCCGAAAAACCACGTGATGCGCATCGTAGAGGTCCCAGTTCGTTGACGTGATTCGTTTTTGCGCAAGCATGTCGCTGTAGAATTGTGACCCCGGCAACGGAGTCAGAATGAGAAGTTGCACGCTCGTCAACTTCATCTCCTGGATGAACTTGATCGTGGCCTCGATTGTCTTGTCGTTGTCGCTGTTGAAACCGAACACGAACATGCCATGAATGTGAAGGCCCGCCTTGTGGATCACGTCGATCGATGCGCGAATGTCTTCGACATCCTGCCCCTTCTTCATTTCAGCCAGACTCTCTGGATTCACGGATTCGAATCCGATGAACAACGTGTGAGCACCCGCGCGCCTCATCAGCCGCACAAGATCGGGATCGCGCGCGATGTCAGCGCGGACCTGCGTGGACCACCTGAATCTGAACCGCCGAGCGAGCATGGCCTCAAGCAGTTCACGGGCGCGTCGTTTGTTAGCGGTGAAGTTGTCGTCGCAGAAAAAGACAAAATGATCCCGTTTGTCATAACGACTCAGCTCTTCGATGACGCTCGGAACTGATCGTTCCCTCAGCTTCTTTCCAAACATGGCTGTCACGGAGCAGAATGAGCAGTTGAACGGACAGCCCCGTGACGTTTGCACCACAACGGTTTTTTTGCCACCGACCACGCAGTCGGCTGTGCCACCCGCGAGAGAGAAGTCTGGATATGGGAGAGCGTCGAGGTCGCTTTTAAGCACAGCCATTGGGTTGTGATGGATCGCCCCGCTCGAATCCTTCCACGAAAGGCTTGGGACGTCACTGTAGCGGGCGTCGGCTGCCATCGGGACTTGATCGCCCCAGAGGTCCAGTAACGAAACCATGGCAGTCTCGCCCTCCCCGCGCACCACCAGGTTCGAGTGTTCAAGGGCTTCCTCTGGCAGAAACGTGACGTGCGGACCGCCCAGGACAACCGGAATTCCACAGGCTCCGCACTGGTCGGCGAGCTCGTAGCCGCGCCGCGCCGTGGGGGTGATCGTCGAGATGCCGACCGCTGCGGGGCGGCCATTCTCGGCGATCCACCTCCGCAAATCGAAAAGGTGACGCCCCTCGACGAAAACGCGGGCGGTCCAGTCCGCACTCCTGTTCACCAAACCAGCCAGGACGAAACTGCCCAAGCGCGGCAGCGTAAACTGAGAGAAGATGTTGAGCTGAGACGAGCTCGGCTCAACGAAAAGCATCAAGCGTTTCACGGATGTTCAATCCTCTCGAAAACAGGACCGACATGCGAACCGTCAAAGCCACGATTGCTCGATCTCCTCCAGGCTCCTGCCCTTGGTCTCCGGCACGAAGAAGAACACAAACACAATCGCACCCAGGCACATAGCCGCGTAGGTCCAGAAAGTTCTGGCGCTGCCGATCTTCGACAAGAGCACTGGGAAGGTGACGGAAACCAAATAGCATGAAGCCCAGACCGCCGATGTCGCCACCGACATCGCGCTGCCACGTATGCGGGTTGGGTAGATTTCGGATATCACCACCCAGCCGACAACACCCATCGAGAAAGCGAAACTGGCCACATAGACTAATACCCCAGCCAAGAGCACCGGACCTCCGACCCGCGTGTGAAACCCATACCCGACAGACAGCAGGGCAATCCCCATGCAGGCGGCGCCAATAAGAAGCAACGGCCTGCGACCAAGCAGGTCGACCACCGCCATCGATGCAACCGTAAACACTAGGTTGGTCAGCCCAACAAGCACACCGCACCAATAGGCCGACGCGGTCCCGAACCCAGCCTCGGTAAAAACTTTCGGCGCGTAGTACATGATGGCGTTGATCCCTGTGATCTGCGTGAACACCGCGAGGATAACGCCTATGAACACCGCCCGCAGTGTCCCTGTTCGCAAGAGACTCTTCAAAGAGCCGCTCTTTTGCGCGATGACGGCCTGGATTTGAGCCAGTTCAGCGTCCGCTCCGGCCTCGTCCACGACTTTTGCCAGGACCTGGCGGGCTTTCGCGGACATTCCTTGATTGGCCAGCCAGCGGGGGCTCTCCGGCACTACGAAGATCAAAACGAAAAACAGAGCCGCGGGCGCCGCCGCCACCGCGAACATCAAACGCCACTTGGCCGCCTCGGAAAGATCGAGGCCGTTGACGATTGAGTTGCTGAAGAACGCCCAAAGAATGCCGAGCACAATCGCCAACTGCTGCAGAGCGACCAACCGGCCTCGCATTCTCGACGGCGAAACCTCGGCGATGTATAATGGAGACGTCAGCGACGCGATTCCGATGCCGAGACCACCAACCAACCTGGCGCAGACGAGCTCCCATGAACCGCCAGCCATCCAACACCACCCGGCCGACACAACAAACAAGACCGCCGACACGAGCAAGGTCTTCTTCCTGCCGAACAAATCAGCCAACAGCCCCGCCATTAGCGCTCCGCAAAAACACCCCACAATCGCCGAGCTGGTGACAAAACCCTCCATCTTCGGTCCAAGATCGAACTCGCGTGTAAACATCGGCTCGGCGCCGGAGATGACCGCCGTGTCGAAGCCGAACAAGAAGCCGCCAAGCGCGGCCACGAGGCAAATCAATAGGAGGTAAGCGAGACTCCCGCGGGTTGGAGACGTGCTATGCAGGTTCATCATGACATTGGATTGCCGGCGCCAAACGCGTGGTTTGACTCTGCTCGACCCCCATGAACCGCAAGGCAGGGCTTGACCTGCCTCCACCACGGTTGCGGGTTGCGGCAGGCCGACCGGGCCAGCCGCGACCGTGCTGCTCCACGGACCACGCCGGCGCGCCCCCCGCAGGCGCGGGGTAGCGCCCTGCCACACGGTTCAAGGTCACAGAGCGTGTTCACAGGAACAAAGAGGCTTTCCATGAACCGGCGGCCGCGTTCATGGTCCCGACGCGTGACAACCCGTTTGTCATCAACGCTCCCCATGAACCTTGCTTTACCGCGTAAACGCGGGACTCTGGCGGGCGGCCGCTCAGCATGGTCCGCGGTGTTGTCCGGCTCGCGACCGGTCAGAGTTCCGCCTTCAGGCGGCTCTGTTGTGGACCAGACCGCAAGGTTCATGGGCCCAACGCGTTCTAGAGGAGAAACACTGCTCCCCATGAACCGGGCAGGGACCAATTTCAATTGGTCCTTGGTCCTTCCAAGACAAAGGACCTTCACTTCGTGGGACCATCGCCCACGAAAGCGACGCTGGAGAACCGAGCTTCCCCTCAGACTCGAGGGGTTGAACCGGTTTACCCGCGCTTCGGATAGTCACAGTGTCGTGTCCGAGCATCTGGCTGCCGCTAGGTACCAGATGCGGCACGGTCTGGCCGATTCACTTCGTCTCCGGTCGAGAGCTGCTCTTATCGGCCTTCTCCTTCTCGGCCTGCTTGTATTTCTCAAGGTCCTCAGCCTTGATGACTTCGATCTTGGCTCCCTTTGCCAGCTCGTCCTTGGACGGCACCTTGATGATGTCGCTAGTGACTGGCTGCGGCGATGGCGCCGCGGCTG
>JAXDCU010000553.1:0-11063 GCA_034677645.1 Verrucomicrobiia bacterium | reverse complement strand
CAGAAAGACGGGGTCAAGAAAGTCCGGGTCCCAAAGCGGTCCGCCGGGCTGCGGCCCCTTGCCGAACGCGAAGTCGACGCCTTTCGCACCAGCCTCCTGGACCCACCGGGGCGTGGCATACCGCAACCAGCTTTCCGAACAGCTCACGCGCAGAGCGATTCTCTTCCCCTGCGCGATCCACCGCTGAGCCGGCGTGTCCAGGAGCGACCAATTGAACTCGCCTTCCTTTGGTTCGAGGAACGACCACGGCACGCGCAGGTAAATCACCGACAAGCCGGGCCAGTCGTCGAGCGTGTCGAACGGCTCCAGTTTCGAGCCGTAGTTCTCGATCAGATTCGAATAGAAGTGGAGCGTCCAACCCATGTCCGGATTGACCAGCGCCTCGCCGGTGTCCGTGGGACGAACCGTCACCCGCTCGTCAGCCGAAAAGGTCGCGGGAATGATCGCCAGAAAGAGTCCGAGCGAATGCAGAAGGACGCGCTTGAGCATGTTATGTTGTCATGGCCGTGATTGTCAGCCAACGACTCCCAGAGGATGTGCCAAGCGCAACCGCCGGCACGAGCAAAAACCAGCGAAAGGCAGACTCTGAGTACTCCGCGGGTGTCCTCAGTGCTGGGCGTCAGCCATCGCGACTACCGCCATTGCCCTGTATGCGTAAACGCTGCCCAGAAGTACGGGCTGGCGTAGTCTTTCGACCTCAGCAATTCGAGTTGTGCCTCGCGCCAGGCTTGTCCGCGAGGTGTGCCCGTGCGCCAGCGACGAATGAACTCGGTCATCAACAGCTTCGTCGCTTTGTCGCTCACCGGCCAGTGGCTGGCCAGAACCGTTTCTGCCCCGGCGATCCGAAACGCCCGGCGCAGCGACATCACACCTTCGCCCGTCTTAACCTCGCCGGCGCCGGTCCCGCATGCGCTCAGAATCACCAGTTCCGTGCCTTGCAGGTTCAGCATACTAGCTTCGAGACCGCTCAGTAGACCGTCCTCAGCCGCAGCGTTTGTGAGTCGCAAGACGCGACCGTTCTCCGGATTCAGACAGGAAAAACCTTCATCACCTCGTCCCCAAGGTGGTTGATGACCTTGACGGCGATACGGCCGGTCGAAGGGCGAGGGAATGGGCGCGAGACGGCACTGTGGGGGGAGGCCAATGCTTCTTGGTCAATCTCGGCTTTGAGCGTCGTCTTGAGTGCGCTATATGGATCGTTCTGGCCGAGGAAGTAAGCATGGCGAACGAAGAAGCTCTCCTCGTTGTAGTCTGTGTCGACGAACCAGCACGCGATGCCCTCGGGACCGGAGCTAACGACTTCGCCTGTCTGCGGCTTGAAGACGTCCACGCCCTTGACGCGGACATGGAATTGGTCCTTGCCAAAGGGTTCGAGGTCTATGTCCGGTTCACCAAAGACCACGAAGAGATTCCCTGCACCGGTGTTTTTCAATTCTCCCGCCATGTGGAGGTCTGGATTCATCCGGGCCTTCAGGACCGGGATGCGGCCGAGCTTCTCGAACTCGGCGGAGTGGGCGTCGTAGTTGAAGGCGCAGGCGAGCAGGATGTCGAACCCGGCGTCGGCCGCCTCCCGTGCGCCCGCCACCAGGTCGGGCCGTGCCACGGTGCCGAACTCGGGACCGATGAAGATGGCTGCCCGTTTCTGCGGCGCCTTGTCACCCTGGCCTTCGAGGTACCGGCCTTCAGCGCAGATGTACTCGCCGGGCCAACCGGCGAGGGAGGTGAAGGTGATGCGGTCTTCCTTGTGCGCCTGCTGCACGCCGGCAAGCTTCAGGTTCTCAAGAATGACCGAGGCAAAGTCCGGCATGCCGGCGAAGGGCGCCGTGCCCTTCTGCTCCGAAAGCCGCCAGCCATCCACAACGTTGTCGTCTTCGTCCACCGTCAGCACTCGGTGCGGCGAAAGGCTCTCTACCGTGAACGGCCCGGCTACGCGGACCTTGGACTTGTCCTCGTACGGCTTGTCGTAAAGGAACTCGAACTCGGCCTTGGCGGCGATGGAGGCGTCAATTTCCTTCTGCCGGCCAATGCGGGCTTCCCACCAGGCCGCGTGAAGCTTCTCTGCCTCGGCAGCAGCCGAGGTCACGAGGCTCTGATCTCTCCCGGAAGAAGTTTGAGCCTCCTTACGTCGGCTGCTACGGAGTTCGGGAGGGAAATCGCGCGGGATTTCCCATTCTTCCCACGGATGGGGAGCGCACGCGCCCCGCGTGCCGTTCGTCGCGCCCTCGCGACGAACATCGGGCAGTGACGACGCTGGTGGTTTTGTTCGCGCTCCGGTGCCGGCGGCGAGAGCGCCGCCGGCTGCACCCGAGGCGGGCGCGCTCCCACGCGGCCAAGGGCGGTGTTGAGCTTTTCGCGCAGCGGTTCGAGCGTTTGCTGCCACTTGTCCCAGATGACATCAATCTCGGCGTTGTTGGCGATGGAACCAGAGGCGATGCAGGCGCAGCGGCGATAGACGAAGCCGTGGCGGAGGTTGCCGTGGGTGGGCTGGGAACTGGGCACGGTGCGGGTGACTTCGGCTTCCTTGATCTGCCCGTCGCGGGAATCGGCCAGGAGGTAGAACGGATAGCGGGCTCCCATGATCCGGGTGCAGGCCAGCGCGAGGGCGACGCGCGAGGTGTCAACGGTGATCTAGCGGCGGCCCCATTGCTCGGCGACGTAGGCGGTGGTGCCGGAACCGCACGTCGGGTCCAGCACGAGGTCGCCGGGGTCCGTGGTCATCAGGAGGCAGCGGGAGACAACCTTCGGGCTGGTTTCGACAACATACCGGCGCGGCTCGTGGAAACTCCCTACGATTGTGTCCGTCCAGGTGTTGTCAATTTCGGTGACTGGGAAGTCGCGGTTGAATCGCTTGTAACGGAGGCTGTTGGTTGAGCGAAATAGGCGATCAGCCTTCGTGGCTCGAGTGAGGCCCTCCATCTGAGTCTTCCAGTGGCGGTTCGCCCCAGGATGGAAGCTGTGGCCTTCAAACTCGAAATGAAACGTTGTTGCACCTGCACCGGCTGATGCTAGGTCGCGGGACTCAAACTCATCCTGACATTGAAAAGGGCGGTCGAAATAGAGCTTTCGGAACTTCAGATTTGGCAGCGACTTGGCGTAGAAAAGGACTTGGTCGAAGACGTTAGGGAGGAAGTCTGCAGTTGCGCAGCTAGTCTTTTGGACAGGAATCGTGCTGACAAAGTTTGCTTCACCGAAGACCTCATCCATCAGTGCCCTGATGCGATGAACATTTTCATCGCCGATTTGAACGAAGATTGAACCCGAGTCGGCGAGTAGGTCGCGGGCGACGGTGAGGCGGTCGCGGAGGTAAGTGAGGTAGGAATGGATGCCATCGCGCCAGGTGTCGCGGAAGGCTTTGACCTGCTCGGGTTCGCGAGTGATGTGGTCGGTCTTGCCGTCGGTCACGTCGCGGCTGGTGGTGAACCATTGGGAGTTGGAGTTGAACTTGATGCCGTATGGCGGATCGACGTAGATGCACTGGACCTCGCCGCGCAGGCCCTCGCGCTCGGCGAGCGAGGCCATGACCCGGAGGCTGTCGCCAAGAACGAAGCGGTTGCTCCAGTTGGCGTCATGTTGGTAGAACTCAGTGGCGCGGGCGTCCTTGGGCAGGCCGTTGAAGTCTGCAAACAAGTCGGTCTGCGGGTCAGCAGCGACCGCGCGCATCTTCGACTGCCGCAGGAGATCGTCAATGAGGGCCTTGGGATGGACCTTCTCCTGGATGTAGAGCGGCGGCGCGGGGACGACAAGGTCGGACCAATCGGCCACGTCCTTACCGCGCCAGATGAGCTGAGGGTCGAGGTCGCGGTTGCGGCGTTCGGAGGCGACGGTGATGGGGGATTTCTCCTCTTGCCGCATCAGCGGCTCATATTCGGCCGTGGGGAGGTTCCTGCGTTTAGCGTCGTGCCGCAGGGTGGCGACGGTCTTGGCCTTGGCGGGCTTGGCGGTGGTCTTGGGTTTGGGGGGCGAAGGACGGGGAATCGGGGTCAGGCGTGAATGGCGCTTAGACTAGGCTCTTGATTTTCGGGGGTTATTTTTCCAGTAGAGGTTGCGGTGCGGGGTTTCTCTGAATTGACACCGAGGTTTGTTGAGGAGGGGAAAGGGCTTGGGACGGCGTTTGACCGCTCGGGGTTCGCACCGTCCTGGGCGATAGGGGACTTGATCGAGGGCGATCACTCGAAGTAAGTCGGCCACCAACTCCCGTTGTTTCTTCTGCGAGCGGGCTTGGGCGATGGCCTGACTGTACTGACTGATGGAGTCGACCATCCCCTTGAAGCTGATGCGGTCCACCGGCACATCGTACATCGCGGCCGCCTCAGTCCCCAGCGCGCGGATCAGATTGTAGGCGATGAAGAACAACTCCAACTCCTTGTGGACCATCCGGGGACTCTGGCAGCGGACCACTTCCATGGTGGAGGCTGTGCTGACGCACGGTCTTGAGTCGGCGTCCACGGGCGGCGAAGCGGGCGCGCCAGGCAGGGAAGTCAGGTGTATGCATTACGAGACAAGTATATATACGTGTCCACGCTTGACGTCCAGTCTACAATGATACTCCTATGCAAAAATCTCGCCCCGCCCCCCGCCGCCTCCAAGGCCGCTTTGAAGAGCTCCGGCAACAACTCTCCCGGATCGGCTACCTTACCCAAGGCTCGGTCCTGGACCGCTCGACCCTGAGCCCACCCCGCCACGGTTACCAGTGGACACGCAAGGTGCGCCGGAAGACAGTCACCGTGGCCCTGGGTCCAGCCCAGTATGCCGCCTTTGGCCAAGCGGTGACCAACTACCGCACCCTTTGGAAGACTGTGACCGAAATGGAGAAAATATCCCGCCAGATTCTCTTTCAAACCATCCCGGACCCGCCTCGCCGCAAAAAACTGGCTAAGAGAGTTTTAGGCCTAATCTAAGCGCCATTCGGGTCAGATCCATACAGTTGACAAATCAGAACGAACCGCCGCGTGCCAAGGGCCTGGAACAGCAGTTGAGAGTTCAGTTCCTGGGTACACGCGCCGATTGGCGAACCCTCCAAACCGCCACGAGGCAGTTCACCCTGGGCGCACGGACCTTATCGCCGTGCGCCCGCAGGTCGACGCGGGAAACTCCACGATGGGAGATGACCTGCGTGTCCGCCATCTGTAAATAATATGGACCTGACCCCATCGCATTCTGAAGCCCGGGTACGACCAGCTCTCCTGCCTTGCTTTGCCTCGTTAAGCCCGGTATTCATCCGCACACAAGTCATGTTATGAGACCACACTGCTTCCTTTCAGCCGCGGTCGCTTTTGCACTTTTCGCCACGACCGCTTCCGGGGCGGACTGGCCCTGCTATCTGGGCCCCAACCGCGACCTCACCTCGACCGAGAAAGGCTTGAAGCTCTGGTCTGGCGATGCGGCCAAGGTGTCGTGGAAAAAGAACGTCGGCGAAGGACATTCGTCGGTGGCCGTGGTGGGGCAGCGCCTCTACACCCAGGGCGCAGGCACCGTTTGGTGCCTGGATACCGGAACGGGCGAGGTCCTTTGGAGCTATCCGCCAGTCAGTGGCAAGCCCAACGGCGAAGAAACCACCTCCACTCCGGCGGTGGCGGATGGCCAGGTCTTTGCCCTCAACAGCGACGGCAAGTTCCTGTGCCTGGATGCGGCTAAGGGCCAGTTGCAGTGGTCCAAAGCCGTCCGCGAGTTCGGCGCCAAAGCCGGCGGCTGGCCTCTTTCCGGATCTCCGCTCGTCCTGGGCGAGCAGGTCATCATGGACCTGGGGGTGGTCTTCGTCCTCAACCGGAAGAGCGGCGCATTGGTCACCAGGATGGGATCTGAAACCGCCGGGTATTCCTCGGCCGTCGTCTTCACCCGCGGTAATGAAAAGCTGGTGACGTCTTTCGACGCCGCCGGATTGTCCATTTACCGGCTGGCCGGCGGCCCGCCCGTGGCCCGGTTCCCGTGGGAGACCTCGCACCGGGTGAACGCGGCGACACCGATTATGTCCGGGGACAAGATCTTCATCTCGAGCGGCTATGACCGGGGCTGCGCGCTGTTGAAGCTGGAGGGCGACACCCTCAAGAAGATCTGGGAGCACCGGCAACTGAACAACCACTGCCAGACCTCGCTGCTCTTGAAGGGCTGCCTCTACGGAGTGCATGGCCAGCAAGGGCAGAGCAGCAGTCTCAAGTGCCTTGATTTCGAAACGGGCGCCGTCAAGTGGGAGCAGAAAGGCCTGAAGGTCGGCGGCGGCCTGACGCTGGCCGACGGAAAACTGTTCGTCATGGTGGACGGGGGCGACCTGCTGGTCGCCGAAGCGACGCCGGCCGGATTCAAGCAGCTCGCGCGGGCGAAGGTGCTTTCCGGAACGTGTTGGACGGTGCCGGTCGTGGCCCACGGCCGGGTCTATTGCCGCAACCAGGCCGGCGACCTGGTCAGTGTCGATCTGCGATGAGAACCACCACCTGCTGGCATCTGTGCCTGACTTGCGCTCGTGAGGACACTCGCGCCACCAACTGTCTCGATTACCGCCGGTGGCGCGAGAGCGTGGATTGACCGACGCCCGCATTGTCTCATCGGGGAGTTGAGTCAGCGAGGGGGAGGGCGTATATAAACTGGTGCGCGGGACCGGAGATGGCCCCGGCATTCCTTCGAGAAAGGCAAAGCCATGAACTCAGACTCCAACGAGACCCCAGCCGCTCCGACTGCCGCGGCAGCTTCGAGTGTCGGCCCCCCTCAAGCGCACACGATGCAACTGCGTCGGATTCTCGTGCCAGTCGATTTCTCGCCCCATTCGCTCAAGGCGCTGCGCTACGCAAGGGCGTTCGCGCGCCAGTTCAAGGCCAGCCTTGTCCTGCTCCACGTCAACGAACCTGTCGTGTTCCCATCTGAGTTGGGATACGCACCACTGGCAACTGAGGCCCTTGACCGCGGCTTTCAGAAGGACGCCCAGGCCCGACTCACATCTCTCGCCGCGGAATGCACGGCGGAAGGAATGCAGACCGAAACATCCGTGCGAGTCGGGCGGCCATACAACGAGATATCAACCGCCGCAACCGAGCTCGATGCGGACCTGATCATCATCGCCACGCACGGGTTCACCGGTCTAACGCACGTTCTGCTGGGCAGCACCGCCGAGAGGGTTGTCCGGCATGCCACCTGTCCGGTCCTGGTCGTGCGGGAACAGGAACACGAATTCGTTGCGGAGACGCCGGCAAAAACCGACGAAGCGCATAAGCTACCGACGGAGGCCACCCAAATCTGACGTTACAGGCCGAATTCAGTCCGGTTCTGGTCGCAGGAGACCAGAACGGGGCGATCGGCCAGGCGTGACCTGAGGAGGGCGAGCTCGTCAATACCGGTGGCCAGAGGGAGCGCGACTTGCCCGCCCTCGGCCGCGCTGCGTTGGAGGGCGAGCATGATTTCCGCCCCTATGCAAGCGTGCTCGAACGCGCACGGATGGACCTTGGAGTTGTCGTCGAGCCAATCGGCCATTTCCTGGATGTAGGGCGGCATGTCCGTGTCGTAATTCATAGCGCCAGGTCCGCACTGAAATCCGCCAGACTTGGTGAGAGCGCGCCAGCCGCCGTTGGTGAGAACTTCGACAAAACCTTCGGTCCCCTGGGCGCCGATGCGGTTCTTGCCCCACCACTTGGCGACTTCGGGCTGGTCAGGCGCGCCGGCGCCGCACTCGTAGATTCCGCGCACGCCGTTTGCGTACTGAACGAAGCCGCCAATGTAATCGGGCGAGGGGTGATTGTCGGACAGTTTGGCACGACCGGCTGCCTGAGCCATGACCCAGGTGGCCGGCACGTAGCCGTTAAACCAGCAGGTGTAGTCGATCAGATGCGACAACATATGCGTCATCCAGCCCGTGGCCGTGCCGTAAAGCGTGTGGATGCGTCCCAGAGCGCCGCTCGCGACAATCTCTTTGACCTGGCGGTAGTGTTGACCGTAGCGGTGTTGGTGACTGACGACCGCCTTCACTCCGCTGGGAATGAGAAGCTCGCGGACGGTGAACAGTTCGGCGCTTGTTAAGGCGATAGGTTTCTCGAACGCGATCAGCTTTGCGCCCGCTTCGACACCAGCCCGTATGAAAGGGGTCCGCAAGTGGGGCATTGTGCAGAAACAGAAGACATCGGGTTTGAGCTCGTGGGCGAGCTTGTTGGCGTCGGCGCCTTGGGCTGACTGACCGAGTTTCGCGGCAGCGGCCTTCAGCCGTGCCGGGTCGATGTCGCAAATGCCAGTCACCTGGAAACGCGGGTTGGCATTGAACGCGAGCGCGTGATGCATTCCGCGTTTGCCCATGCCTACAACAAGCACGTTGTACTTTTTCATGATCAGGTTCGAGGATTATTGTTGTCCCGCGGCAATCATGTGTCGAATCAAAAGATGAGCAAGAACTGTGTTGCTACAGCCGGTCTCATTGGCTAAACCCAGCCATGCGCATCATCGGGATTTTGCCCGCGCGTTACGCCTCGACGCGGTTTCCGGGCAAACCACTGGCGTCCATCGCTGGAAAACCACTCATCCAACGAGTCGTCGAAAGGGCTCGGATGGCTGGCGCGCTGGCCGATATAATTGTGGCTACTGACGACGAGAGGATCGCGACCGTTGTCCGCCGCTTCTGTCGAGTCGAAATGACACGCTCGGATCATCCAAGCGGCACGGACCGCATCGCGGAGGTAGTGGGACGCGTGGAGTGCGACGCGGCTCTCAACATCCAGGGAGACGAACCGCTGATTGATCCGGCAGTGATTGACTCCGTCGCGGGCGCCCTCGAGAACGCCGAGATGTCAACCGCGGCCGCGCCGCTCCGAGACGTCGCGGAATACGAGAATCCAAACGTCGTGAAGTTGGTCGTCGATTCAGCGGGGCGCGCGCTCTACTTCTCGCGGCGCACAATACCATACTTGAGGGAGGCAGCGCATGAGCCGATCGAGCGGCAACTGGAGGCTTTCAGATTCCTCAAACACATAGGTGTATACGGCTACAGACGGGAGACGCTGATTCGTCTGGTGCGATTGTCCGTGTCGGCGCTTGAGCGTGCTGAGTCGCTAGAACAGTTGCGGGCGCTCGAAAACGGAGTTTCAATCGCCGTGGTGTGTGTTGAGCGAGATAGCATTGGCGTTGATGTGCCGGCCGACATCGCGCGAGTGGAACAGACATTGGCGGAAAGCAACATCCGATGAGAAAGCCGAGGACAGCGGGGGCGGCCGCCCGAAAAGCGATCGTGTCGTACCGATGAAATACGTTTTTGTAACTGGAGGCGTGATAAGCTCGCTGGGCAAAGGCCTCACAGCAGCTTCACTAGGCACTCTTTTGGAGAGTCGGGGCCTGAAGGTCACGCTCCAGAAGTTCGATCCATACCTCAATGTCGACCCCGGCACGATGAGCCCGTACCAGCACGGCGAAGTGTATGTGCTCGACGATGGCGCCGAAACCGA
Organism: Verrucomicrobiia bacterium; assembly: GCA_034677645.1. Lineage (GTDB taxonomy): Bacteria > Verrucomicrobiota > Verrucomicrobiia > Limisphaerales > J093 > JAAYVR01. The sequence goes on along the minus strand of JAXDCU010000553.1, from coordinate 1,653 downwards.
CCTGGACCTCGGTCACTACGAGAGGTTCACAAGCACGAAGCTCACGCGAATGAACAACCTGACCAGCGGCCAGGTCTACGCGCGTGTGCTCGAGCGCGAGCGGCGCGGCGATTACCTCGGTAAGACCGTCCAGGTGATCCCGCACGTGACCGACGAGATCAAACATCGCATTCGGGAGATAAGCGCGTTGACGAAGTGCGACGTGCTGATCACCGAGATTGGCGGCACGACTGGAGACATTGAGGGCTTGCCTTTCCTGGAAGCTATTCGCGAGTTCGCGCTCGAAGTTGGTTACAACAACGCCTTGTTCATCCATGTAACGCTGGTTCCATTCATCAAAACCGCCGGCGAACTCAAAACCAAACCGACGCAGCAGTCCGTGGCCAAGCTGCGTGAGATCGGCATAACGCCGCACATCCTGGTCTGTCGCGCCGACCGTTCCATCAGCAAGGAACTCCGACAGAAGATTTCCCTGTTCTGCAATGTGCCTTACGAGGCTGTCATCGAAGAGCGGGATGTTGAGCACAGTATCTATGAGGTGCCGCTCATGCTGCAGCGGGAAAACATGGACGACCTGGTCTGCAGCCTGTTCCACATCGATGCGCCGCCGTCGAACATGACGCACTGGAAAGACGTCCTTAGGAAACTGATCGCTCCCCGGCACCGCGTCCGAATAGGCGTGGTTGGCAAGTACATTGAGCTCCAGGACGCTTACAAATCGGTATACGAGGCGATCAGCCACGGTGGCGTGGCCAATGACTGCAGCGTCGAAATCGAGCGGATCGAGGCTGAACAGATCGAAAAGGAAGGTCCGAGCGAAGCGCTCAAGGGCCTGGGCGGTATTCTCGTGCCTGGCGGATTCGGCGATCGAGGGATCGAAGGCAAAATCCAAGCCGCACGCCACGCGCGCGAGCATGAGATTCCTTTTCTGGGTCTCTGCCTTGGGATGCAAATAGCCACCGTCGAGTTCGCCCGACATGTGCTCAAACTCGAGGGCGCTCACTCGACCGAGTTCGACAAAGCCACGCCGCACCCTGTAATCGCCATGCTCGAGGAGCAGAAAGGAATCGTCAACTTGGGCGGCACGATGCGGCTCGGTGCGCAGCCAGTGCAATTCAGGGTCGACAGTCTAGCTGCCCGGCTTTACGGGGCGTTTGTGGCGAGCGAGCGCCACCGTCACAGATACGAGTTCAACAGCAATTACCAGGACCAGTTCGAACGGGCAGGACTGAGCTGCAGCGGCACCTCACCCGACGGCGAGCTGGTCGAGCTGATCGAGCTGCGCGGCCATCCATTTTTCGTCGGATGCCAATTCCACCCCGAGTTCCAGAGCAAGCCCGACGCGCCGCATCCCTTGTTTCGCGGCTTTATCGCTGCCGCCCACAAGTATCTACATCCCGATCCCGCCTAGCAGCGCAACCGCTCATGTGCGACAGGCCACGCCATGCCTTTCTCGCGTGTTCTGTTTTCTGGACAGGGCGAACAACGACACCTCACGCCACACTGGTCGATGTCGCCGTTTGCATTTCAGATCATGTCCAGTAATCGTTCGTAGCGCCGGTTGATCATGTAATCAGCGCCCAGAGCGTCGCTGAGAGGATCGTCATCTTCTTCGCAGAAACCGTAGTGCAGGTGGCGCCGCCAACCCTCAGC
>JAXDCU010000552.1:0-2622 GCA_034677645.1 Verrucomicrobiia bacterium | reverse complement strand
TGATCCGCCTGATCATCGCCCGCTTTCCTGGATTTGCACACAGCACCTCGAACGCACAGCCAAAATGAACGACGCCGATCCGAACGTGTCAATGCGGGCGAGTTTTGAATCGCTACGCCGCTGTCTGCTCGAAACTGGTTTCAACCTGAGCAGTGAACACCACGAAACATCGAGCTGGTACACCGAGTCGTGCCGCGTCGACAACAGACTCAGCCCGGTCGAGAAATGGCAGGCGGCTTCAATCCGAGACCCGTTGTTCGTGCTCGACGTGCCATGGCTTGACACCAAAATGAGCGTCCGCCAGATCGCCGCGCGTATTCGCGATAACATGCGCGTTCCAATTGGGCGCTATGACTCCGCCAGCGCCGTCGCAAGGCTCATCTTCAACCAGCGCTCACCGCGCGCGGCGAAGGTTGCCGATCTGATGCACATGATGGAAATCGCCTTCTGAACTCCGTCTCAGTATGTCACCCCCAACACCCAGCGCCCCTAGTCCACTCCTGACTCCGATCTACCTCAAGACCGATGAGGAGATGCCGTGGCCGGAAAAGCAATCGGTGTTCTATCGGCTCACCAGTGACGGCCTCTTCATCTGCCGCAACCACCAGTTCTTCCGTAGTTGCGTGCCCACGGATACATGGCCAACTGAATTGGCCAGTCAAAGAACCTTCTGCCAGATCGCATACCCAAAGCTAAGTCGCCGCCTGCTCGAACGCGTGATCGGTTTCTTCGACAAAGTGGGCAATGACCTCTCATCCGAAGCAGCGGCGCTGCTGGTGTGGGACGGACCGGCCCGCCAAGTCGACGTGATCGTTCCAGATCAGGTCGGCATTGTCAGCATAGGCTGGTGCGGGCAACGATATCCACTCGAGCTCGAATACGATATTCCCTCTTTACCGCCACACTTGTGCCTGATCGGCGACATCCATAGCCATGTCGATGGACCCGCCTACGCCTCATACACGGACAAATCCGATGAAGCTTATCGCCCGGGTATTCACATCGTCGTCGGCCGCCTCCGCGACGAACCACCTCAATTCCACTGCGAGGTCGTCACTGACGGCGTCCGGTTCCGAACTGACCTTCACTCCGTCACTGCCGGCTACCACCGCCGCCGCTTGAATGATGTCCCAAAAGCCTGGCTTGACCGCGTCAAAACTCGGACGTGGGGCTCACACAAACAGAGCATTGAGTCCGACTCGCAACGGTTGCCTTGCCGAAAAGACAATCCCGCTCAGAAAGAAACAAACCCAATTCCCTTGGCAATCGGTCAAGACGGCCAAGTCAGCCAAACTTCACGGCATCCGACAACCCCTCACGATTCCAGTCATGAACCCGCCAGCCGTCTCGCGTGACAAGCCACTTCAAGCCCGGGTGCCAGATGGCGCCGCAGTGAAACTCATCGGCCTCGGCGGCGTAGGCACTGCCGTCGCCCGCTACGCAGCTCTGTTCATGGCCTCGTGCGGAAGCGAAGTCCGCCTCGTTCTAATCGATGGCGACTCTTTTGAACCCTCGAATGCCAGCCGCATGTTGTTTGGCGACTGCGGCAACAAGGCCAACGTCACTTGCGACGAACTACTGCCGCGGTTCGTCGACACGCGCCTAACCCTCCTGGCCGTCCCAGAGTACGTCACGGACGAAAACCTCACGCGCCTGGTGACCGAGCATGATATCGTCCTGCTCACCGTCGACAACCACGCCACACGAAAACTCGTGAACGACCACTGTGCCACCTTAAACGACGTATGCCTTATCTCAGGCGGAAACGACGGTGTCGGTCGATCCGCGGACGGCGCTCTCCGCCGCGGCACCTACGGCAATGTGCAGGTCTACCTACGCGTCGGTGGAAACGACGCAACACCCCCGCTAACATATCGCCACCCGGAAATTGAGAACCCCAAGGACCGCCATCCAACCGCCATTAGCTGCACCGACTTGGTCGCGTCCGTACCACAGGTGCTCTTCGCGAATCTGTCAGTGGCATCTGCCATGCTCAATACTCTCTGGCTTCATTTCTGCTCCGCTTTGCACTATCACGAGCTGGCCTTCGACATAGCCGATGGTCTGATGCGCCCCATCGCCCCAGAGTTCTTGCCACAGTGCAAACCAACACCTACGCCAGGCTCCGCTCCGGCAACCACCAACCCACAACGCCCCAGTGCCTCTCGCCAACGACCGCCCCGCCCGCGCTCACGCGCACTGAGTTCCGAGGATTAGACACCTGATTCCCGATGCCGCGGGAGGACGGCGACGAGCAACCCAGCGGGCATCCCTGTCTGGTGCCAGAGGCCGACGCTGAATGCCCTCAGCAATGATCTGACTCCAAGACGACTAAGACGGGCGTAGATTTTGAGTGCCTCACGGTCCGGCACAAGTTAGGATGGGCGTGTCGGCCGAGACGACGTCGCCCCGCGCTCGCATGGACTGCGAAGTTCCGCCACTGTCGTGCGAGTCCGGTCGCGGTCCCTTGTCTCCGGCTTGGAGACGGAAGGCGCCTATGAAGACTGAGCTGATGTTTCTGGCCGTGTGGGCGGCGACGGCAGTTACGTTCGTATGGGCTAGTCAAGCGGCAATGGTGGAACGTCGCCGCTCTGGGAAAGTAAACCACTTCAGCACTACTGA
>JAXDCU010000551.1:0-2827 GCA_034677645.1 Verrucomicrobiia bacterium | reverse complement strand
CAGCCCGGCCGAACAGGTGTCGGTGCGCCCGGAGATCCACGGTCGGATTGACGAGCTCCCAGTTGACATAGGCGATCGCGTGGCCAAGGGAAGTCTCCTTTTCAAGTTGGACGACAAGGAGCTTCAGCAGGAGAAGGCATCGAATATTACCGCAATCGAGCGCGCCAAGCTGGAGCTCGGCAAGGCCCAGCGCGACCACGCGCGCGCCGAGGGGCTTATGGCTGCCAACCTCATTTCACAAGAGCTCTATGACAACACCAAGACCACGTACGAGCTTGCCAGGAATGCCCTCGATCGTGCCAACAAGGAGCTGGCCATTATCGACGAGCGTCTGACCAAGACCAAGGTCGCCGCTCCATTCGACTGCACGATTCTGACCCGTCCAATCTCCGTGGGCCAGGCGGTCTCCGGCTCCGGGGGATTCAACAGTGGCACGGAAATCCTCACGATCGCCGACCTCAATTACATGATAATCAATGCCCACGTGAACCAGGCGGATGTTCCCCGCCTCTCGGTGAACCAAACCGTTCAGGTCACTGTCGAAGCGGTTGCCGGTCTCGAAGTCACCGGTGTTGTCGAACGCATCGCGCCGCAGGCGACGATAAGAAACAACATCAAAGGCTTCGCCGCCCGAATCCGGATCGAGAATCCCGACTTGCGCATCAGGCCCGGCATGACCGCGAACGTCAAAATCCCGGTCGCCTCCGCCGACAACGTTGTCGCCGTGCCGCTCTCGGCCGTGTTTACCGAGCGTGATCCGCAGACCAGCGTGCAGACACGGCATGTTTTCGTGCAGTCCGGCCTCGCGTTCGAAAAACGTGAAGTCCAGGTTGGCGTGTCTGATTTCTTCTTTGCCGAAATCCAGAATGGGCTTCGTCCCGGCGAGATCGTTGCCATCGAACTGCCAAAGGAAGAACGTGAGAAACAAGCTCGATCGCTCGCGGGAACGCGTCCGGGTGGCGAATCCGCCCCCGGTGCGGGTCGAACGTCGGCGCCGGCCGCAAGTCGGCCGACGACCGCATCGGCAAGCGGCGCCCAGGCGAGTCCCGCGCGACCCGCCACCGGCAGCGGGAGCGGAAGCACTCGCTAAGGTAACGTCGGCAGCAACCCTCATCCGGCACACCCATGGCCCTGGTCGAAGTCCGAAATGTCAGCAAAATCTACCACCTCGGCGGTGAGGAAATACGCGCTCTTGACGATGTTTCGCTGGACATTGACGAGGGCGAGTTCATCTCGATCATAGGTCCGTCGGGCAGTGGCAAGTCCACGCTCATGCATATCCTAGGGTGCCTGGACACGCCAACATCGGGTACTATCAAGATCGACGATGTCATGATCCAGGACGCTTCGCCTCGCGCCCTGGCCGCGTTTCGCAACCGCAAGATTGGGTTCGTTTTCCAGTTCTTTAACCTGCTGCCCAAGCTGAGCGTTGTTCAGAACGTCGAACTCCCGATGATCTACAGCGGCGTGCCCGGTGGCGAACGCCGCAAACGCGCACTCGCCGCGCTTGGATGCGTGGACATGATAAACAGGTCGCGCCATCGTCCGAGTCAGCTTTCCGGCGGGCAACAGCAGCGCGCGGCAATCGCGCGCGCTCTGGTGAACAATCCGCGCATTGTGTTCGCCGACGAGCCAACGGGCAACCTCGACTCCCATACAGGCGAAACAATACTGGCCTTGTTTAGGAGACTCAGCCAGGAAGGACGAACGATTGTCCTGGTAACTCACGACCCTGAAATAGCGAGTGTCACGCCGCGCCGCATCGAGATCAGAGACGGCCGGATCGCGAACATGATCGATCTGACCCTTGCCGGGTTGGACGGCCAAGCGCGGAACCCGGGGGCGAATCTACCTAAAGCATGAGCCAGGCCACGCGGGAAATCATCGTCCAATCTTCGGCGCAGTTGAGCGCGACCCTTGCCGCTGGTCTCAGGGAGATTTGGGCGCACAAGTTCAGGTCTCTCCTCACAATGCTTGGCATCATCCTTGGCGTTTCAAGCCTTGTGTCCATGTCAGCTCTTGTTTCGGGCATGGAGAAAGGCGCCAAGGAAGCGCTGATCGCGGTCGGCGGTCTCGACAAGGTCCGTGTTGAGTCGCAGCCATTGCCAGTTGAACAACGGCATCTGACTGACCAGGCGGTGGGGATTACGATCAACGATGTCACTGTCCTGAAACGAGGCGCGCCGTTGGTCACGCGGATTTCGCCTGAAATGCGGGTGCCGACAACAGTCTCGGCTAAGGGCAACAGCACCCGCACTTTCATGTGCGCCGGCGTATGGCCGGTCGCGCTCGAGATGATGGAGCACGTGATCGAACACGGACGGATGTTCAACGAGATCGACGACGAGATGGCGCGCAGCGTTTGCGTGATTGGCACCGGCATCCGAGACGAACTCTGGGGCGAGCCCGATGAGGTGGGCGGAGAAGTTGTTCCAGTGGGGGAAACGATCTTTCTCAACGGCGTGCCGTTCACGGTCATAGGGATGTTCAAGCATTACGAGAGCGAACAACAGCGGAAGGAGCGTGAATTGGTCCGGCAACAAACTGCGTCATCCGCCACGAATCGAGTGTCATATGGCGGCCCGGAACGCAATCGCGGCCATCGCCATTCCAGTGGCGGATGGGCTTTTTGGATTAAGAACATGACAATCTACATGCCGCTTAACACGGCATATATGAAGTTCAGGTCGGGCGTCAGTCTCAGTGGATTCGGGCCCGGCAGCCGTGGAGGAAGTCAGGAACCGACGGGCGCAACTGGCGATCCCCGGCTCTCCAGCCTCGAACTCCGCATCTTGAGCGTTGATCTGATGCCGGAGTCGCGTCAGCA
>JAXDCU010000550.1:0-4201 GCA_034677645.1 Verrucomicrobiia bacterium | reverse complement strand
CCGGTACCGTGCATTTGACTGTTCCCTCAGCGGCATTGTAGACGAGCGTGGCGCCCGCGACCTCGAACGCCCGCCCAACCGCGCCGGCACCGATTCCGACCGTGCCGGTCTCCTGGAAAATGACCTTCACATCCACCAACCGAGCCCCGACACCCTCAGGAGCATCCGGCCAGAGCAGGCGCTCGACCTTGAATGTGATAACACCCTCGACTCCGCCTCCAATGTCTTCGAACCCGTATGAGATGCCAGTAATGACAGGTGGTTTGCTCGGATGATCGTCAGGGAGCACCGTGTTCTTGAAGGTGCCGGCAACCCGCACCTCCTCGTCAGCCAGAACCTCGACTGTCGTCGTCGTGTATACCGGCGCTGGTGTGTCGATTATCTTCTCGCAATGGTAAATGTCTTTCCGGCCAGGAGTCGTGCGCAGAATGTACTCATAAACCCTGTCCATCTCGGCTTCCATCTCGTCATAGACAAGTGTCTTGACCAGCATGAACATCCCCAGCGCAAGTGTAGGGAATCCCGCCGGCGCGGCGCCCATCCCGTGCAAACTGGTCGCGCCACCAGTCGAAGGAGCAACAAGGACATAGAAGCCTTCCGAAGTTGGAGCAAGCGGGTTCTCGATGGTCAGGCGGCCCTGCACCACACCGGTGGCTCCCGACTCAACCACGCTCACCAAGTAATCCCCAGACTCAAGAATACCAGTCGTCGATTCGCTTGTTCCCGAATGGACAAGTCCATCAACACCAACTTCGCCAAAATCCACCTGCATCCAGACCCGCAACGGATCGCCATTAGGGCCCGTCACGGTCGCCGCGCGGTAAAGCACAACCTCCATTCCAGCCGTCAGACCGGTCACCGGCATCGCCAACGACGCCGGCCGCAGCAGAACTGCCGACCCAAGCTCGAGTCGGAATGCCGCGCCGAACTTCTGGCCGCCCAGGAGCGGGAATGGGAGCTCTGCCTGATGCAGCACCGCAAAGTTGACCAAAGTGTCTTGATCGAGTGCGTTGGGCGCAATGGCCAGAATGGCGCCCTCAGGCGACCGCAGCAACCCTCCGGATACTCCAACCACTTGCGGCATCACCTCTGGCGACGCAACGACGACGGGCACCACCACCTCCGCAAACCGGTAGATGATCGTGATTGTGGTTTCTCCATCGACACCACCCGTAACGACACCGCCAGCACTCACTGTGGCTATCGTCTCGTTGTTCGAGATAAACAGCGTTCCCGCCGCCGCGTCGCTGAGGTTCGTGCCATCCGGATGCCGGACATAGACTGCCTGAGTCCCCCCAACGGGCACCGCCAGCGCGTCGGATTTGAGCCACAGCCCAAATTGGTCCAGTTGCGCGTCCGCTGACGATTCCACCGGGCCGACTCTGAATGCAGTAGCCGCCCGCAGCGAACCGCGCGCTACAATCACCGCGCCATAGCCATTGGAAAGCGCGGCGAGCAATCCGCCGGGCGTCACGGCAACCGCCGTTGTGTTCGTGGAACTAAACGCGAGATAGGAACCCGGCAGAGAAACACCTGCTTCATCGACAAAATCCCCCACGACTCTCACACGGAAAGTCTCACCCACGTTCAAGCGAGGATTGCGCTCAACCAGATAAACACGGAGCAATGAGGCGTTGCTGATTTCGACCGTCACGGTCGTTTCCGCGGACTTCAGATACCCGTCATCAGCCACATAGGTGAAACTGGCTGTCCCGGTAAAGCCAGCTTCCGGCTCGAAGAGAACCGTCCGCCCGTCGAGGTCCAGCCGCGCTGTGCCGTGGCTTGCACCCATGATCTGGAACATGAGCGCGTCGCGATCGGCGTCGCCGGTCAGAGCTCCCAGATCGACTGCCGTCTGAAGCTCGGCGTGTGTCCGGGCCGTGCCCGCAGTCGCCTCAGGAGCGCGATTCGCGACAAACCCATAGCTCGCAGTGCCGAGTTGTAGGTCTGTCCCATTTATTAAGCCGTCCCTGTTAACGTCTGCCGCGCGCACATACCCGGCTTGGCCTTCGCTTGTGCCCAGTGCAGCGGTTATCCGACTGGCATCCGCCCCGTCAACAGCCCCGTCTCCGTCCACGTCGCCGCCGAGGGTGACGACCAAATCGAACTCGCCAGCCCCGCCAGCGGCTCCCTGAACCTCGATTGCATACAATCCTGGAGCCCCGATCCGATACAGTGCGAAGCTCTCACTCGCGGTCGCGGACGCTAGCACAACTTGCGCGTTGGGAATGTCAACGAGTGCAGGCATCAATCCACTCTTGCGAGTGACTGTGATGCCTAACAAAACCTGACCAGTAGCTGACGTGGCAAACTCGCGATCGCCAATCGAGAATGAGTAGAGCCGCGATCCACCGGCCTGGACCGTGAACGACAACGGAACACCCGAGACCACGCGCAATGCGCCGAGAGCATCGTCGATAGTCTCTGTTCCCGTGTAACGGCCATCAGCGTCGTAGTTGACCATTACGCTCGCGCCGGATGACGACAAGATAGCGGTAAGCCGTGATCCGGCGTCATCGGCATATCCATACAGATGCCGGGTGTCCGTCAGCAGATTCGTCACTCGCGCCAACTGGCCAGCGCCACTGTAAGCATATGCGATACGCGAGCCATCCGACGCGCCTAAAACCGCAATCCGCCCCTGTCCGTCGCGCTCGATAGTGACTCGGTCGCCATTTGCGGCAACCAGCCCCGCCTCGCTCGACAGGATGCGTGTGCCATCGGGCGACGTGATCCCGCGCAGACCGAGGTTTATGTCATAGTCGTAATGCGTCCCATCAGGTGCGATCAATGAGAAATCGACACCGCCGAAATGATCACTTGCGATGTTATAGGGCTGGCCGGTTCCAAGTTGATGGAACCCTCCCTCGGCCAACTCCAGGGCCGCGGAGGCCGTCTCGAGCAGATAGTCAACGCCTGCGTCCGCCACCCAGGCCGGGCGATAGATCGCCGTCATGCCTATGGCGGTCACCGTGGGCTGGAATGTGAATCCTACGCGACGTCCATCCGGGAGGTTCACGTAGGCCCGCTGACCGCTCTTGTACGCGCTAAACACGCCTAGGTTCTCGCTTCCGGTGGGCAGCACGTCCGTGCTCCACTGCGTGTCAGTCAGACCCAGAGTCCAGCCCGGTCCAAAGCTGCCCGTTTCAGCCGCCCCCAGACTCGTGTACCGGCGAACGAAACTCACCACCACGCCGTTCAGAGATAAAGTCAAGTCAGTGATGCTTGTCTGGAAAGCGCCTGTCTTGTCCGTGGAGTTGATCTCGATGACGCGCGTCGTTGTGGCCGTGCGACCACTAATATCAGCGGCGGTCAGGGTCAGCAGATAAGCGCCATTGACCCATTCGCCGGGGTCCAGCCGCGCAATCTTTCCGTTTATCGAGGTTCGGCCTCCGGCAAGAGTTGTTCCAGCCCCGCCAGCCATGGGCGTCAGGTCGAGTCGGTACTCGTCGAGATTGGTGTCGGTGACCACGCCCCTCAAGTCGATCGCGCTGCTTATTACCGTGCCGTTTGCCAAATCCGGCAAGCCCACCACAGGCGCAACGGTGTCCAATGGATCGCGGACCTTGAGGGTCATCCTCGCCACTCCCGTCGCTCCGTCCAGGTCAGATGCGGTCGCGACAACCGCGAAGTGACCGGGTCGGTTTGGCGTGAACCTGACTCGGCCAAATCGATCAAGCGTTTGCGTTTGGCCGTCGATGGCAATCGTCAAGGCCGTGATGTCGGAGACGCTCGAAGCGGTCGCTTGGACCCAAACCGACTGGCCAAACGGCAACGCGAAGCTAGGTGTCAGTTCGATGTGTACCGCGGGCGGTATTGGCGCGCCAGATACGACCAGACGGAACGTGCCAGAAGCTTCGAGTTCACCGTCGGACACCACCGCGCGCAGGTCGTAAGCGCCCAGTTGGTCGCCCGTCGGAGTCCACTTCAAAAGCCCTGTTGCGTTGTCAAACGTCGCGCCGTCGGGCATCCCGACTAACGAGTAATTGAGCACTGTCCCACCATCGGGATCGCTCGCCGGAATGGTCAGTTGGAAGGGATTACCAACCAGGACGACATGGCCGCTGATCCGGTCCATCCGCGGCGACCGATTCACGTTCACCACTTGAATCTTCGTCTCGATGGTCGCGTCTAGCCCGCCACTGTCGAGCACGCCAAAGCGCACAGTGTGTTCGCCCCCCTGATCGTAGTTTGGCGTCCA
>JAXDCU010000549.1:0-3232 GCA_034677645.1 Verrucomicrobiia bacterium | reverse complement strand
GCAGCGCTGGAGTTTGGACGTTCTGGGCTTGCCGCGCGGCGCGTCCAGCCGCGTCCGAGGGCCGGTCTGCTCCCCAAACCGCAATGGGAAGCGCACGCGCCTACTCGGGTCTTATGCGGATGCTGTGCGTGACTGGCACAAATGCCGATTCAATTCGCTGGACGAGTCTGTCGCGGACTTTCTCCGAAAGCTCGGTAGTCATGTCCATGTCCACGCGGCCTTCTTCTCCGTGAAACAGAGTCTTGACCTGATGCGTTTCGTACGCCTGCTTGGCGGCCACGGCTTCGTCGACCTTCTTGAACGGTTCGGAGAACGGATTGAGAATGAAATCGTCAGCCAGGTTAATGCCGCGAGCGAGCTGGTCCGCCGTGTAGCTGCGCGTCGTCTCACCCCAGGTCACCTTGTAGTTCCGCGCTGATGTGCCAGTAACGACAAGCACGAACCGGTTCAGCTCGGCGTTGAACGGAACCAACGACATGGCCGAGCGGATCGAGTTGTCCCGGTTCAGGTCGCCCGTGGCGCAGAACGGGTATCTGTGACTTGTGATGATCAGTTCGCCGTTGCTCAACCCGTGCAGCTCATGGCCGGCGGAGACGGATACTCGCTCCTTGACCAAGTCCACATTGATCGATCCGATCTGGCCTGCGAGGTCCATTGCCTTGAGGAAAGAACGGGCCATCACGAAACCACCAGCCCAATCGGGATGGACACCATCTTCGCCAGCAATGAAGTAGTCGTCACCGTACCTGCGGCGGGCCTCGAAACCGGCGGTCAACATCGGCCAGAACACGTCGGCGAACGCTGTGCCTTCCTTGGCCGCTACTTTGATCGCGATATCGCGGAGAGTGCAAAGACTCAGATTCATATCTTCAGAGCTAGCCTTGGACCAGGGCAGCTTGTGGCCAACACAGCCGGGTGACCCCAGGACCACTCGCACGCCAGCGCTCTTGAACGAGCGGGCGATGGCTGTGAGCGCGTCGCCATAGCGCTGACCGACTTGCGGCGTGTACGCCTGGTAACCGTGGTCGTTCATTCCATAGCATGTCGTCGCCACGGTAGGGCCGAAGCGCAGACAGTCATTTGTCATCCGCGCCAGAAATCCCGTAGCAGTCTCACCGCCCCAGCCGTATTGACGAACCGCGACACTCAGTTCAGGCACGCAAACGGTCAGGTAAGTTTCAATAACTCTGGAATACATTCGTTGTTCCGTGATCGAGTCACCGCAGATGGCGAGTCTGTCCCCGGATTCGAGAAGCAAACCGCTAGGCTCAGGCGCCTTGATTGGGTTGAACTTGGCGAAATACGGGTCGCTCGGTTTTGTCTCGAATGGTCCTCTTGGTGTCGGTGCTTGGCTCCAAACCGTCAGACCGGCCGCCAAAGCAACGATTGGCGCGAGTGAAATCAATAGGGCGCGTCTCACATGCATCGGTGCGAGTCTTGGTAGCACGCTGATTCTAGTCAACAGGTGTTTTTTCTGGCCTGGCATCTTTCCGGCTGATATTACTCCACTCAGGCAGAGGCCAGTTTCAGAGTCCAGTGTCAGCAGTTGGAGAGATTATGAAGACGCAAACTCTTGGCCGGGTGGTTTTGTTCCCCCTCCGAAACCGCGGGCTTGGCTTCACTTTGATCGAGTTGCTCGTCGTCATCGCGATCATCGCCATTCTCGCCAGCATGTTGTTGCCTGCCTTGTCTCGAGCCAAGGAAAAGGCCAAGTCGATCAAGTGCATGAGCAACGTGCGCCAGATGTCCTTGAGCTACTTCTTGTACGCGGACGATCACAACGACGAGATTGTGACGCTGTATTTGTTCCAGACGGCGCCGGCGGGCGCTCTCTACCCTGGCGGCGTAACGTGGTGGGTGGACTTATTCCGGCCATACTTGCATGGGACTAACGTCACTGTGTGCCCCAGCATCAAGGGCGGGGTCGCGGGCACCGCGGGTGGTCCTGGAGGTTTGGGTGTTTCGTTGAGTCATCCCGAGCTGTCCGCCTGGTCGTCGGACTGGCGTCCCAAGCTCAGCGCGATGAAGTACCCCACAAGAAAGACGCCATTTGTCGACTCGGGCCTGATCGGCAATCCGCGCGAGCGCGATCCCGACAACTGGGTTGAGGTTACCAAGCAGCAGTCTCTTTATTGGCGCGTGCCGACGAACCAGGGTTATTACGACGACGATCCGCAGCGCCCGATTGGCCGACATCTCAGGCGCTGCATTTCTGGGTTCGCGGACGGGCACGCTGAGGCGCTCAGAGTCAGCGCCATAGGTCTCCAATACTTTCCCGGCAAGACGTCGAGTGGCCGGTCGGCCACAGGCATGTCATGGCTCGGCGGCAACGGCCTGTACGACGATCGCTGGATGTGGTCGTTCTACTCGGAGTAGGCGTGAACAAACAGACGAAAGACATCTTGATCTTGAGCGTGGTCTCCTGTGTCGCTGTCGTCTCGCTCTATTTCGCTTTCGCCAAACGCTCGACCAAGATCGACCTCGGCACGTACGCCGCCTTGGGCACGGTCACGGCCGAAGAGACCGCAAAGCTGATCCGAAACAAAGGGCTCGTCGTGGTCATCGCCCGCGACACTGGCGCCGACAAGAACCCGTCCGTGGAAGCGGAATTGGACGCTTTCCAGCGCACGCTGAAGAAATACCCCGGAATCAGCCAGGTCACGGAGCGGTATCAGGCGACGCCGATGCTGATGATGGCCACAGGCGGAGGTGTGCCGCCGGAGCAGCTCTCAAGGGCGGTGGAGACCCATCCGAAAGCCGCGGCCCTGGTCCTGTTCTGCGCAGTCCCACCGTTGGCTGATTCGGAGTTGGCAACCCTGAATAAGCGCGGTGTCAAGACCGTGGTGGCTTCCTCGTTCCGTTCGGAGTACGGGCAACTTCTTGAGCAGGGCTTGATACATCTGGCGATCGTGCCGCGGCCAGAAGGTCCGCCTCCTGGTGCCGCACCGCCCCGGACTTTGCGCGAGCAATTCGACCAGGATTACGTTGTTATCACGGCGGCTGATGTGGCGAATTGGCGATGACTGGCGGGCTGAGGATTTGAGTCACGTCGCCAGCCCCGGCGCGCCCGGCGCGGTCCCGTCCGCCGCGTGTTCCGGTGTGTGATGGCCGGTGGGTCGCGCTCTTAACCACTCCTCGACGAGTCGGTACGCGACCGCGAGCAGCGTAGGCCCCAAAAACACGCCAATCACCCCAAACGCTAACGCGCCCCCGAGCACCCCGAAAAAGATGA
>JAXDCU010000548.1:0-7535 GCA_034677645.1 Verrucomicrobiia bacterium | reverse complement strand
TGAGAAACAAATTCAACGCCTCCGTCTTCCACGAGGGCCACATCTACGGCCTCGACGAGGGCGTTTTGACCTGCGTCGACGTCCAGACTGGCGAACGCCGCTGGCGCAGCGGGCGCTATGGATACGGTCAGTTGCTACTTGCCTCGGGACATCTGGTCGTCCTCGGGGGCGAAGGCGGACTGTACCTCGTTCGCGCTACACCCGAGAAGTTTCAGGAGGTCGGGCGCGTGCGCGCGCTTACGGGCAAGACCTGGAACGTGCCGGCATTGAGCCAGGGCCATCTGCTGGTGCGCAACAGCGCCGAAATGGCCTGCTTCGACCTCCGCCCACGCGTTCTTCGGCAGCCGTAGCAAATCAATACCCGGAAGTCATTTCGATCCCAGCGCCTCCAACGTGCGCTGGTAGATTTCTTCCGGAGTACCCTCGGCCGAGATCGCCTTCAGAAGCCCGCGCCGCCCGTAGAAATCCGTCAGCGGCGCCGTGCTGCGCGCGTAAGTCTCCATCCGCACCCTAACAGACTCAGGACGGTCATCTTCGCGTTGGTGCAGTTCTCCGCCGCAGTGGTCGCAAATCCCGTCCTTCTTCGAGGGTTTGTTTTCGACGTGGTAAACCGCCTTGCAGCCAACGCACGTGCGCCGGCCGCTGAGCCGCGCCACGATTCGGTCGATTGGCAATTCGTAGTCCAGCACCGCGTCGAGTTTCAACCGTTCCGCCCTCAACAATTCCTCCAGTGCCTCCGCCTGAGCCACGGTCCGCGGGAAACCGTCCAGCAAGAAACCCGAACCTGACCTGAGGCAAGCCACTCGTTCGCGCACGATTGCCAGCACGGTATCGTCAGGCACAAGCTCGCCGCGTCGCATGTATTCGAGCGCGGCATTCAACGCCGGTGTTCTCTCGGATGGATCAAGCTGTTTGGCGGCGCGGAACACGTCGCCGGTTGACAGGTGGCCAGGGCCGAGGCGCTCGGACAGCAACTCGGCTTGAGTGCCCTTGCCAACGCCAGGCGCGCCAAGCAACACAAGCCGCCACGGCCGCCCTGACGCGCTTGACCCGCTCGCGCATCTTACACTCCCCCCCTTTAACCACGCACTTAGGTCTGGCTTTGCTCCCATGATATTAGCTCCATTCGTATCACGTACAGGCCTCGACTCCTTCTCCCGGCAGAGTTACTTGACTCCCCAAACCTGCCCTCGCCCCGTGGCGCCCGCGCCACGCCTGTGTATGCGCGGGCCATTGAGCCCTCTGGCTTGCTCAATCGCAACACCAGTCTTGCCCGACATTACCCATTTTTTGTCCGCCAGCCGGATAAGACGGCGCCACCTCTCCGCTCAAATCACAGGGCTTCCGTAACGCAAATGAATCTGGAATGATTAGCCCCGACCGACATGAATCATATCGCAGCAGACAAGTCGACACCCGCGGCGGACCCAGGCGCACTGCCAAAAGCCTACGAGCCACAAGCGGTCGAGGAAAAGCGTTACAAGTTCTGGCTTGCACAAGGCTGCTTCATAGCCAATCCCGCAAGGGTCAACAGCCAGCGTCCAGCGTACTCGATTGTCATTCCACCGCCAAACGTCACGGGCGTGCTCCATATGGGGCACGTGCTCAATAACACCATCCAGGACATTCTCGCCCGCAAGGCCCGCATGGACGGCAAGGAAGTTCTGTGGCTTCCCGGAACCGACCACGCCGGCATCGCCACGCAGGCGGTCGTCGAAAAGACACTCCGCAAACAGGGCGTGATCAAGCACCGCGACGACATCGGCCGCGACAAGTTCCTCGAGCACGTCTGGGCGTGGAAGGAAAAACACGGCGGCATTATCATCAATCAACTCAAAAGACTGGGTTGCTCCTGCGATTGGACACGTGAAAGGTTCACGATGGACCCCGCTTATTCGCGTTGTGTGCAGCGGGTGTTCGTCGAGCTTTACAGGAAGGGATTGATCTACCGCGGCAGACGCATCGTAAACTGGGACCCGGCAGCACGCACCGCCCTCTCCGACGAGGAGGTGGACATGATCGAGACCAAAGGTCATCTCTGGTATCTCAAATACCCGCTCCTCGACGACCGCGGCCAACCAAAGGCCAATGAATACCTCGCCGTGGCCACAACCCGACCCGAAACCATGCTAGGCGACGAGGCGGTGGCCGTGAACCCCAAAGACAATCGTTACACAAAACTCGTCGGTCGCAAGGCCCTCCTCCCACTCCAGAACAAACCTATCCCCATCGTCGCTGATGATTTCGTGGACCCTAAGTTCGGCACTGGGTGCGTCAAAGTCACGCCGGCGCACGACCCAAACGATTATCAAATGGCCCTGCGCCACGGATTGCCAGTAACGGTCGTTATCGGGCCCGACGGGAAGATGACCCGCGAAGCAGGGGAGGACTTTGATGGCCTCGACCGCATGGAGGCCCGCGAAGCAGTCGTCGAAGAACTCACTGAACAGGGCCTCCTCCTCAAGACCGACGACTACATCCACAACCTCGGATACAGCCAGCGAAGCCATGTCCCAGTCGAACCGTATCTGAGTGAACAATGGTTCTTGAAATACCCGAGCGTGAACCAGGCAATCGCGTGTGTGGAACTGGGGCGTCTGGCCGACAAGTCCGTATCGGTGGTCAGATTCACGGGCGCCGAGTTGTCCGGCACTGACCGCGCCGAACTGCGGGAATCGGCCCTCAGCCTCGCCCGCGAGCAGGGCTGGATTGGAAAATCGTTTCCCAACGAAGACACGGGCTGGCAAATACTCGTCCGGCGCAAAAGTCTCTCTCACGCCTTCAACAACCGTAACGCTGTGGTCATTCGCGCCGTGGCTGCCCTGCCGGAATTGATCCGCACAGCAGTTCTGTGGCGATCCGAACCGCATCAGCCGCCCCATCCGCGCTTCAAGCGGGTGCATCATTTCCTGGGGGCGCTGGAACTGGCTGAAGAACTCTACTGCGTGCCGATTATGGTGAAGGAACTCGCAGACGGGCGGATGCTCTACGACTACAAAGCAATAAGGGCAGCGCCCGGCGGTAAACCTCTGGTGGCGCATCTCCCGAAGGAGAAGTTGGGCATCCAGCCTGCACCGAACGTTGCCGTGGTCAATGTCGCCGATCTCCTGGCGGGCGTCAACTTCCCAATGACTGGCGTAATTTGCTTCCACCCGGAGCGCTGGGCAAAGACATACGCGCACTGGATGACCAACCTTCGCGACTGGTGCATCAGCCGGCAGCTATGGTGGGGACATCGAATACCCGTGTGGCGGCGCAAGTATCTCAAGACCGACTTGAGGCGAAGCCCAAGGCTCGCCGAGGCGTTTTGGCCGGTTGACCGGATTTCGTCGCTCGTCGAGAACGCCCAGAGGCCGTCCACGGCATCGGCCGGCGAGCCAAAGCTGTCCGAGAAACAGACACCGGGGCGACCTGAAGCCAGGTACGAGTGGCACGTCGTCGCCGAGGATTCGGATTCGATCGAAATCGAAGCTGTAACCGATTCCGACGCAGCCGCGGAGTATCTGGTCAGCCAAGGTTTCACCCAGGACCCCGACGTTCTCGACACCTGGTTCAGCTCCTGGCTCTGGCCTTTCGCCACCATGGGCTGGCCGGAGAAAACCGACACGCTCGCCAGGTTCTATCCCACTTCCGATCTTGTCACTGGCCCTGACATTCTCTTCTTCTGGGTCGCGCGCATGATCATGGCCGGCTACGAGTTCATGGGTCAGCCCCCGTTCCGCAATGTCTATTTCACTGGCATCATACGCGATAAGCTCGGTCGCAAGATGAGCAAAAGCCTCGGCAACTCGCCCGACCCACTCGAACTCATCGCCAAGTTCGGCGCCGACGCGCTCCGGTTCGGCACGATGCGCAGCGCGCCACTGGGCCAGGACGTGCTGTTCGACGAGAAGGATGTCGAGTTGGGCCGGAACTTCTGCAACAAGCTCTATAACGCCTGCCGCTTCCGCCTCATGCACGGCAAGACCACCGCTCAGATTGCCAACGAAACCCTCAGCGAAATCCAACCCGCGCTTCTCGTCAACGACGACCATTGGATTCTCTCCCGACTCGACCAGGCAATACGCGAAATCGACGCGGCGTTCGCCCAGTACCGATTCAGCGAGGTCACCAGCACTCTCTACCGATTCTTCTGGAACGAATTCTGCGACTGGTACGTCGAGGCCACCAAAGCCGCGCTCTACGGTCCCGACACTGCGCGCAAGAATAATACCCTGGCTGTAATAGATTCCGTCCTCAGCCGTGCCCTCCGATTGCTCCATCCGTTCCTCCCATTCGTCACCGAGGAGCTCTGGCATGGGCTGGAGTGCAATTTGAGATTCCCCACCGATGCCGGCCGCGAGACAATCATGACCGCGCCTTGGCCGAAGCCGTTCAGCCAGGCCGAAAAGAAACGCCTTGGTCTGGATGCCGCCGCGGCCCAGACTGCCGATGCGAAATACGAGCTAGTTGGCAAAGGCAGGAATCTGCGGCGCGAGTTTAACATCCCACCCAGCAAAAAACTCAAGTTCGCCCTTAAACCAGCCGGCACACCGGCTCAATCCGACGTCGAGGTGCTGCGTGTTCTGCTCAATGCCGAGTCTGTGGACGTCGACCCAGGCTTTGCGCCACCCAAGGGCACGCCCATGGCCTCAAACTCGTTCGGCGAACTATACCTGCCGCTTGCTGGTGCGATCGATATCGCCGCCGAAAAAGCCAGACTACGGAAGGAACTGGCCAAAGCTCAGGCTGAAATCGCCCGAATCCAGTCCAAGATCAACCAGCCGCTTTTCGCCCAAAAGGTGCCACCTCACGTCCTCGAAGAACATAGGCGTCGCCTTGCCGACTGGCGCGCACGAGAAACCCAAATCAACAACGCCCTGATCGGCCTCCCCGGCTAGGGTCGCCCGAACACGGCCAGCCGTCGTTCCAGATCAATTCCCTGAGCCGCCGATAGCATGCAAATGCCGCCAACCCCACCCCTGCTATCGTGGCATACTCGCCGGGTTCAGGAACAAACATGAAATGCCGAGTACACCTAAGCCCGCGGGTCACGAACTGGCGGCAACCAGCCAGGGCGGACGAGCACGCGGAAGGCCGAAAGACTACTTGACACTTGTCGCAGCCGAGCGTATAGGGCACCAAGTCTGTTGCGACGGTGGAGACTCGCTGTTCTTTGCGGTTGGAGTGTTTGTGTTCACCGGCTCACAGATGGCGCAGTCGTCAGCAGGTCTGCGTCCATGTGGCTTTCGCGGGAGGGGGAGAATAGCTTTCCCGCGCGAGCAAAGTGAAAAGGTGTCGTGGGAAAGAACGTCACAACCCAGCCAACATGGATGAGAGGTCCGCTGTCGGAAAGTGCCCAGGCCGTGGATCGAAGAAACGGCCTGAGAGTAAAGAAATGACCTTGGAAATCCAATGAAACAGAAAACGTTCGTATTGTCAGCGGCCTTGGCGGCCACTCTTTTTGTCTCGACATCAGCCTTGTCTTGGGCTGCCACGGGGACCGGTGATGATCTTCGCTGGGGCCGCACGAAGTTCAATGTGCCGCCTGGTGAGTATTACACAGGGCGCTCTCCATTTCTTGGTACTGGAGCCACCCCCGAAGCACCGAGGCACGTTGAACCAGTCGGCAAGTGCGATGTCATCGACACCGGCTGGGTCCACATGGACAAGGTCATGCCCAAGGAAGTGGGTATCGGCCAGGAGTTTATGTACGAGCTAAACCCGACCGCCGTGGCGTGCGTCGGCAACGTGGTTGTGACGGACCAAATCCCGGCTGGCACCACGTACGTTCGCAGCGAGCCAAAGGCTGAAGTCGTTGGCAACACGCTGATCTGGAAGTTGGGCGACATGGACCCAGGCCAGTCAATCCCAATCCGAGTCTGGCTTCGCGCTGACCGCGAAGGCGAGGTGGGCTCCTGCGCCACTGTTTCCGCCGATCCGCGAGTCTGTGCCAAGACACTCGTGGGCAAACCTCAGCTCGCCATAGAGAAGACCGGACCCGAGATGGCTCAGCTGGGGTCTGACGTCGCTTACAGAATCCATGTGGTGAACCAGGGCAATTTCGTGGCTAAGAACGTCGTGGTAACGGATGACATCCCCGACGGCCTGACACACGCGGGCGGACAGAAGCAGTTGACGTTCAATGTCGGCGATCTGGCGCCGGGCGCATCCAAGGATATACCCGTGACGCTCAAGGCGACCCAGCGCGGCCGCTTCTGCAACAAGAGCACCGCCGTCGCTTCCAACGTGCCTGACAAAGTCAGCGACGACGCCTGCACAACCGTCGTTCAGCCCGGCCTGAAGATCGCAAAGGCCGGCCCGAAAGAAATGCTCATCAACAAGAACGCCAAGTATACCATCAAGGTCACCAACACCGGTGACGTCCCATTGACTGGCGTCGTGGTCACCGACACCGCCCCAGCCCCGACGACACTCGTTGCCGCTCCAGGCGCAACAATCAGCGGCAACACAGCCACTTGGAACATCGGCACGCTCAATAAGGGCGAGGAGAAAGACCTCGAAGTGACTCTCACCTCCAAGTCGCCAGGCAATTACTGCAACGCCGTCAAGGTCGTCAGCGCCCAGGGCCTGCAGGAAGCCGCCCAGGCTTGCACCGACTGGATTGGCGTAACAGGCGTGCTGGTCGAAGTCGTCGATGATCCTGACCCGATCCAAGTCGACGAGTTCACCACATTCACGATCCGCGTCACCAACCAGGGCAGTGCCCGGAACATCGAGCAGATTGTAGTTAAGGCCATGTTCCCAGCCGAGACCGACCCGGTCAGCGCATCCGGTGGTGGCACCGTCAGCGGCAAGAACGTTACTTGGCCCGCCGTTCCAACACTCGCTCCCAAACAGGCCGTCACCTACACGCTCCGCGCCAAAGGCGTGAAGGCCGGTGACAGCCGTCTCAAGGTCGATGTGACCACCAGCGACAGGCAGACCCCGATCACTGAGCTGGAAAGCACGACTGTTTACTAACCTGCAACAGCCTCCGACCGACTGAGTCGGAGTTGCAGACTCATTCGCGAAGCTGCCTTGCCACCCGCAAGGCAGCTTCTGCTTTGTGGCAAGCTTCCCTTCACCACGCCATGGACAAAACTTAGGCCCGCGCGGAACCACGGACTCAGCGTGGCAACGCCGCAACACAGTCTAAAACATCACCGTTACTCATCTGCCAAACTTTGATGCATATGCACGCGAGTTTGGCAACGACCAAAAATACAGGGCGGGCTTGCCGCAACCGAATGGTTCCGTCGAGAGGATCGCCGACCGGCGACGCCGAAAGGACTGCCGGTGTTGCATGGCAGCACCTCTCTCGCGCCGCGCTGTATAGACGACTTCGTCGCAGCGGGGAGGACGGGTATTTGAGACCGGGATCGTTCGAATGGCGGAGAGTTTGCGCAGCCTCAGAGTTCACGATCCCTTGGATTCTGACCTGATCCCATTCCTGCGACCAAACACGTGAGAGAATTGGCGTAACCAACTTAGTTTCAACGATTGAATACACAGTATGGGCTCAGGACAAAACCGCGGTTGGAGGGAATTCATGC
>JAXDCU010000547.1:0-4772 GCA_034677645.1 Verrucomicrobiia bacterium | reverse complement strand
CTCAAGCGAACGGCCCACCCGCTGCTGATAACCCGCCGCAACCCGCTTCCGAAATCCATCGGCCTCACCCCGCCGGACGAAGTTCAGCGTGGCCCCGCCAAATCCACCGCCCGTGAGACGGGCGCCGATACATGCCTGATCGGAGCGCGCCAGATGGACCAGCACGTCGAGTTCAGGGCAACTGTTCTCGAAGTTCTCTTGTGAACTCTTGTGGCTTTCGAACATTAGTCTCCCGAAAGTGTCCAGGTCGCGACTGCGGAGGGCTTCGGCGCCGCGCTGGACCCGGTCGTTCTCGCCAACGACATGCGCGGCGCGGCGGTACTGGTGGTCTGTCAGTCTTGGACGTCCGGCTTGGAGCTGGGCGGGCGACACAAAACGCAGCGACGGCACGCCAAGAGCCTTCGCAACCTGCTCGCAGCAGCGGCGGCGCTCGTTATACTCGCCTCCAACCAGAGCGTGCTTGACGCCTGAGTGACAGACAACGACGGATACCGAATCCGCCAGAGGGGTCCAGTCGACCGTCAGGTTAAGGCAATCGATCATCACCACTTGCCACGCGCGCCCGTAGAGCGATGAGATGTAGTCGAGCAAACCGCAGTTTACTCCCACGAACTTGTTCTCTGCTGCCTGGCACATCTTGGAGAGGATCATTTTCTCAGTGTCGCTCAGTGGGAGCAACGCGCCATCCGGGCCCGGGACAGGTGGCGTGCCAGAACCGTGCTCCGTGAGGCTGTACGGATATAACTTGCGGACCACCAGGGCGGTGCTCACCAAGAGAGCAGCCGAGCTGCTCAGACCGGCGCCCAGCGGGATTGTGCTCTGGATGGCCGCGTTGAATCCGCCGAAGCGCACGCCACGCTTCTGAAGCTCAAGCAGCAGGCCCTTGACGTAATTGGCCCACGGCGCTTCGGGGTCCTTTTCAATGTCGCGGATTGAGAACCGAGCCACTTGAGGAAAATCGGCCGAGACCAACTCAATCGATCCGTCCGTGCGAGGCGCAGCCGCCTGTGTAATGCGCTTGTCAACGGCCAGAGCCATAATCAGGCCCTGGTTGTAATCAGTGTGGTTGCCAAGCAGCTCAACTCGACCGGGCGCGCTCGCGGTGCACGCGGGAACGTGCCCAAATCTCTCTTTGTAGTAAGATTGCACTTCAGACATACGTGGTCAGTTTTCAGTCTTTGGTTCTCAGCCCATGATGGCAACTCCATGACGTCTGTGACTGGCGTCAGTGGCGCTTGACATCAGCTATGGCAGAAGCGGTCCGATCGGTCAGCAACAAACTCAGATATTCCAGAGCGGGGTCACATCTAAACATTTGACATTTGGCCTGCCTGTATCAACAGCTCTCGCCCGGATCGGGCTGAATTCTCTATGGTTGAGCGTTCCTATCTGAACTGACCAGTGGGGCGGCCTTGGATTTGAAATGGCTCGTTCGAACCCGATCCAGCTTGCCACCGAAGGCTTTGTCGATTTCTGGCACTGGCTTCAGACCGAAGGTGGCGGCGAGGGCGATCGGATCGACGCGATACTCGGTGTGTCCTTCATAGAAACCGTAGCGCATGATGTAGTATGGCTCCATCTCGCCCGTGCGCAGCCGGGTCAGGCGGCTCACCAGGGCCTTTTTCTCTTCCGGGTTTAGGTGCTGGTAGGCCTTCATCAGGAACGTCCGTTCGTCGCCGTCCAACTCCCGCCAGAGTTCGATTTCGAACGCACCCTTGACTTCGTCTTTGAAAATGGATTCCTGGAAGCCTTTGGTCCGCTGGGACCGAAGGTGAATCTCCCGTCCGTGATACCAGAAGCTACCAATGTCGTCTTTGAACCGCCCCAGCTTGCCGAGTTCGTACTCCCTGAGCAGCAGGTTCCAGACGTGAAACAGAGGGCGGGCCATATCTGGGTGTTTGAGCCCCAACCGCTTGACCAGCTCGTTGTCACCCTGCAACACCGAGAGGATGTCTTCGTCCTCGGCCAGAAAACCTATGCCGGAAGCCATTCCAGGGCGTCCTACTCGTGTGATCTCGGTGACCGGCTTCCCCGTGATAGCCGTTGTGCGCTCCAACTCCGCCGGAGAGTGAAGCCCGGTGGCCGCCAGCGTTGGGAAATCGGCGGTATTGACCTTCAACTGCTGGCCCTTGCCGATCTTCTCGGCACCGTATTGCAGGTTAAGAGGGCCGTTTTCCAAGGTCACAAGCACGACGGCGCTTGCTCCCGCGGCAGTGCGGGCCACGAGGTATTCGTGCCCCTCTTTGGTCGTGCCTGGCGACGGCAGAGTGAGCTCGGCAGGCAGGGTTCTGGGATAGACCGGGAACTGTTGCTCTTGGATTGTCACGAAAGACGGTGTAGCCAGGCTGGCATCCGGCGGTGCTGCCGCCGTGCCTGTGGCCACTGCTGTTGCGAAGAGCAAACTCCATCCGCCTCGGAGTTTTGGGCTGTGAGTATTCATCATCCTAATAGACACCGGACGCCCGACCTTCTTAGACCGTTCTGATCGCCCGACACCAGACTGCAGCTTAGAATAACCGACGTGGCAGGCGTGATCGGTGCTCTATGAACGTTGGGCCGCGGAAATGGGCTGCGAACGTCACCAACGGTTCGACGGTTCCAACGGCTTTCGAGGCTAGCCGGTCGGTCACGTTCACGTTTGAGTCAGACCATTCGTGGATTTCTCGCGAACATGCGACAGGCTCGGTTGTTGCTCTCGAAGAGCGTTGGGGCGAGGCAGTGGGAGATTGATAGATACTGAAGCCTGTACGTGGTTTCAGGTGATCCACAGGCAGGTGAAATCCGAACCATACGAACAGAGGCCTTTCACCGCCTGATCAGCGCGTTGACACCAGGTGTGGGCGCAACTAGCCTGCGGTGCCGTGTCGCGACTGCCATTTGAGCTGATGCTCGCACTCCGTTACCTTCGTCCCAAACGGACGTTTGTGTCGGTGGTCACATTGATCTCGATCATCGGGGTGATGCTCGGCGTGGCGGTGCTCATCGTCGTGATCGCGGTGATGAGCGGATTTGACCGCCAGTTGCGAGACAAGATTGTGGGGTTCAACGCGCATCTGCGGATCGAGAGCGCTGATGTGCCTCTGGCGGACTATGAGAAAGTGATGCGGCTGGTCGCACAGAATCGGCGGGTTCGCGGTATCGCGCCGTATGTACTTGGGCAGGTTATGGTCAAGACCCAGCCGGCGGAGGGGAGCTCGCGCTATTTTGTGCCTCTCCTGCGGGGGATTCTTCCTCAGCACGAAAGGACCATCAGCCAACTTCTGGACCGCATGGCGGAAGGCACGAATGATGTCCGCGGATATCGTCTGCTGATGGGGAGTCAGCTTGCCATGAACCTTGGCGTGCGAGTGGGTGATCCTCTGGCGGTGTACTCGGTACGGCAATTCGAGAACTGGGATCAGGGCCGGAAACAAGGTAGCGAGGAAGCGCCTCTGGCTGACGACTACATCGTAGGGGGGATTTTCGATCTTGGCTTTCACGATTTTGACTCCGCTTTCATGGTCTGCTCTCTGGCCAACGCGCAAGACCTGTTCAATCTGAACGAGGACGTGCACGGTTTGTTGGTGGCGTTGCACCACCCGGACGAAGTGTCGGCGGCGAAGTCAGAACTGCTGGCGACGCTGGGCGGCAGCTTCGTCATCACCACATGGATGGAAGAGAACTCGACGATCCTAGAGGCGTTGGTGGTTGAGAAGAACATGATGTTTTACCTGCTCTTTTTCATTGGTTTGGTGGCGGCATTTGGCATCTGCAGCACGCTGATTGCGTTCGTGGTGCAGAAGACCCGCGAGATAGGCACGCTGCGGTCGCTTGGCGCCACCAGCGGACAGGTCATGTCGGTCTTCTTGAGTCAGAGTCTTGTCCTGGGCATTCTAGGGGTGGCGGCGGGGTTCGGACTAGGGCTGCTGGCGGTGGCGTATCGGAACGATTTTCTTTTCTACATGCGCCGGGCCACGGGGTTCGAACTGTTTCCTGCGCGCGTATACAACTTCAGCGAACTACCCGCTCTACTGACACCATCCGATGTGCTGATCATATGCGGAGGCTCGCTGATAATATGTATGCTGGCGGGTCTACTGCCCGCTTGGAAGGCCGGGCGTTTGCGTCCGGTTGAAGCTTTGCGCCATGAATGACACGACTCAGTCTGGCAGCGAGCCATTTCTTGCGGCGCGAGGCTTGCACAAGAGCTATTGGTTGGGGAATCGGGCGGTCCCGGTTCTTCGCGGAGTCGATCTTACTCTTGAACGATGGAGCCTTACGGCGCTTCGCGGAGCGTCAGGCGCTGGCAAGAGCACGCTGCTTCATCTGCTTGGAGGGTTGGATGCGCCTACGCAGGGCAGTGTGTTGCTCGACGGGCAAGACTTGGCGAGGCTTCCAGGTCGGGGACTTGCCAGTCTCCGGAACCGGAAGATTGGTTTTGTTTTCCAGGCATATCACTTGTTGCCTGAGTTGGACGCGCTCGAGAATGTGTGCGCTCCAGCGCGCTTGGCTCGCGTGTCGATTGCCGAAGCTGAGCGGCGCGGTCGAGCCTTGCTGGAGCGCGTGGGATTAGCCGACCGTTTGGAGCATCGTCCGAGCGAGCTTTCGGGTGGGGAACAGCAGCGGGTAGCCATCGCTCGCGCGCTGATAAACGACCCTGAGCTGGTTCTTGCCGACGAGCCGACCGGCAATTTGGACTCGCGCACTGGTCAAGAGATCATTGAACTGCTGTGCGCCTTGCAGGCCGAACACCACACCGCCCTCCTGTTTGCCACCCCCGACGGCCGGGTCGC
>JAXDCU010000546.1:0-8125 GCA_034677645.1 Verrucomicrobiia bacterium | reverse complement strand
AAAGGCATATCGCCAGAAACAGCCACGAAGCCAGAAACTTCCCCACTATCGCCTGCCACGCGGTTACGGGCATGGTAAGAAGCAGCTCAATCGTATGCAGCCGCCGTTCTTCAGACCAAAGCCGCATTCCCACCGCGGGCACCAGGAATAGATACAGCCACGGGTGCCAGACGAAGAACGCCGTCAGTGACGCTTCATTCCGCTGAAAAAACCGACCTACCATGAAAGTGAAGAACCCGCACAGCAACAGAAAAATCACGATGAACACGTAGGCCACGGGCGACGTGAAGTAGCCGGTGAGCTCACGTTTCGCGATCGTCAAAACGTTGCCGACGGCGTGGCCGTGCGGGCCGGCAACCGATTGCGCCGCGGGGCGAGATGCGATTGAGGCGTCACTATTCATTGATATGCTCCTTACTTCGAAGGCCCGTGTCAGGCAAAGTGATGCCGCGGAAGACTTCCTCAAGGCGGCCTTCCTCGGTCTTGAGTTCCAAGAGCTTCCAGTGCTCCCGCACCGAAAGCTCGTACAAGCTCTCCTCCAACTCGCCATCTCGCGTGTTCGGGCGCGGATAGGCGCGAGCCCAGGTGTCGCCCGCTTCTTCTTTCACAATCGAGGTTTTCCCGACGGTGGGCAGCCTCTGGAGGTGGTCGCGGACCACAGCCGCCGTCTGGCCTTGGACACGCAGCATGACCGCTCCGGCAATCTCCGACCGCCGGCGCAGCTCGCGGGGCGTCCCGTTGGCCACGATCTGGCCGCGATCGATGATCATGGCTCGTGTGCACGCCGCATCCACTTCCTCGAGAATGTGCGTTGAGAAGACTATCGCCTTTTTCCGGCCCATCTGCCGGATCAACTCGCGAACCTCGTGCTTTTGGTTCGGATCCAGACCGTCGGTTGGCTCGTCGAGAACCAAGACGTCGGGGTCGTGAATGATCGATTGGGCGAAACACGTCCGGTGCTTGAAGCCCTTGGAGAGCGTCTCAATGCTCTGGTGTTTGACTGACTCCAAGAAGCACATCTCGATCACACGCTGAACGGCTTTGTCACGGTTGGCGCCGCGCATGCCGCGGAGTTCGGCGGCGAATCGCAAGAAACCTTGGACCGTCATGTCCGCATACGCAGGGGCGTTTTCGGGCAGATATCCAACCAGTCGTTTGGCCGGAATGGGACTCGCCACCATGTCGAATCCCCCGATTGTGACCCGTCCGGCGGTGGGTGGGATGAAGCCTGTGACCATGCGCATGGTGGTGGACTTCCCCGCGCCGTTCGGACCAAGGAATCCGAGCACTTCGCCCCGTTCGACCGTGAACGACACGCCGTTCACGGCGAGCTTCGAGCCGAAAGCCTTGACCAGGTTCTCAACTTTTATCATGTTCCAATCTCCACTGCCACTCTGACGGACTTGCGCTTTCTCTGCCCGGTCCGCCCCGCCGGTCCAAAATCGCCAATCAGTCCGAGTGAAACGGTTCTGTAAGAGAGTCTTTTACACCATGTGTCAAGAGCCTCTCGTTGGTCCTAGGGCGTTTCGGGTCCGTTTCACGCGCTTGTAGCTCTCGTTTGACTGTTTGACAACTCGGCCCGAAAACGTTCAAAGCGGCGCACAGGAGGTTACAAGGCGCCTCAAGACCCGGAATCATCGCGGACTCGGTGCCGGCTTGGACTCGATCTTGCGGCGCACTTCAGGCGTGTCCTCGACGGAGATCGACTGACTCCAGGCTTCGCGCGCCTCCTCGTGGCGCCCCATGGCGGCGTAGATATCACCCAAGTGATCCAGAAGCGTGGCGTCTGGCTTGGGCGATTTGGCGATGGCTTCAAGCATTGGCTTCAAGGCGGGTTCGGTCTGACCAAGCTTAAAAAGCACCCACGCCAGACTATCCAGAAAGGCTGCGTTGTCCGGCTCGATCTTCAACGCGCGCTCGATCAACAAACGCGCCTCGTCGAGATGGACGCCGCGGTCAGCCCACATGTATCCGAGATAGTTCAGGGCTTCAGCGTTCTCGGGCGAGAGTTCAATGCAGCGGCGGAGTAGTTTCTCGGCTTCTTCATAGAACCGCCCTGCGCGCTCGGTAAGCTTCGAGGAACCTGCCTTGTTCGCCATGCGCTCGTAAATCGATCCTGCTTGGAAAAGGGCGTCCGGGTTGTCGGGAGCGCTCTCCAGGCTCTTGGCCAGCAGTTTCTCCGCCTCGCCAAAGTGCCGGCTGGCCTCGTCAGCGCGGTCTCCAGCAATCGTTTCCTCGGCTAGTGCGGCATGAACCGAAGCGAGTTGAGCGTAGAAAAGATGATTGAGCCGGGACGGTTCCGAGGTCTTGGCGAGCAGCTCTGCGTCGGTGAAGCTCTTGATGGCGTCCGCATACTGCTTCACCGCCGCCTGCGCAACGCCGCTGTAAAACTCCATCACGAAACAGCGCTGAAACCGGGCCCGAGCCCGGTTCAGAACTTCGAGTGCCGCTTCGGGGTTCGACTGCGAGAGCCTGACGCCAGCCAAATCGTAGTAGGCCGGCTCGAAGTTCTCTTCGAGGGCTATGGTTGCTTCAAAGTGCTTGGCGGCTTCGTCGTACTGTTTGTTCTCGGCCGCTATCGCGCCGAGAAGGAATGATGCCTGGGGATTGGCGTTGTTTTCATCAAGGATGGCGTTGAGCTGTCGAGCTGCCTTCTCTTTCTCGCCAGCAGCCAGGTGGAGTCGCACAAGCTGTTCGCGAAGCAAACGCCGCGCGGCATGGCTTGTTGGCGGCAGTCTCTCGATGAGGCCAAGATAAAGACCCGCGGCTCGGCCCAACTCACCGATCACCTTGTAAGTGTCCGCCATCTTCTGGAGAACGATTGGCTCGGTCGGATTGGACATGGCGACGCGTTCGAGCATTGCCAACGCGCGCCGATTGGCCTCGGCGGGCTCGATAGCCTTTGCGCGGCCGGTCAGTGCGAGCAGGCCCGCCAGATCGACAAGAAAGGTCGTGCTGACGTTTGGCTGGGCGGCGGCGCTTTCGAGGACCTTCAATGCTTCTCCAGGCTGTTTCTGATCCAGACGCAATTGAGCCAGCCCGTGGTGCGCGAATAGCAATTGCGGGGCTTCGCGGATGGCGCGTCGAAACGCGGCCTCCGCCTCCGGGTGGCGCCCTGCCTGTTTCAACGCCATGCCAAGCCAGGCATCGACGAGTGGAGTCGAGTCCGGCACGGCGGCGGCCTGCTGGAGGAGATCGACGGCTTTTGAAGCCTCGTTGCGCTGTAGAAGACGCTGGGCCAGGTCGATAATTAGCGGTTCGTTGGCGAGATCGTTGCGAGCCGCCAACGTGTACTCGTCGATCGCGTGGTCCTCCTCCCCGCGCAACTCCCGGACAACTCCCGCCGCGTAGCGAGCATGCGCCTCGATACGGCGAGACGCGGCGTCTTTGTCCGCGGCTCTCGCGGCGGCTTTTTGGCGGCTGATGGCACCCGTTTCCCAACCACTCGTGGCGCAACCTACGAACAGCAGAATCGCCGCGCCAAAGTAGGCGAGATACTTCATCCCGCGGGGAAGGCAAGGGACAAACATAATAGAACCCACGGCAACCACGCGCCCTGAAGGGCGGCGCCGTGCATGGTCTGGGCACCTGACGCGACTGGCAGGCAGGGGTAAGCCCTACTTCTGCCAGGTGCGCTTCTTGTGGCGATGAGCGCGAAGCTTCTTGCGCCGTTTGTGTTTGTTGATTTTCGATTTCCGGCGTTTCTTTAGAGAACCCATAATGTTGTCGCTGAGATTCAGTATACCACTTTGTTCAATGGATACTCAATAATTCCTTCCGCACCGAGTGTCTTGAGATCGGGAATCAGCTCCCGCACCACATGCTCGTCGATGATCGTCTCGACCGCTACCCACCCGGCTTGACTCAACCGGGCTATTGTCGGATTCCGCAAGGCAGGCAGGGATGAAAGCAGGGATTCCAACCGCGCCTCGGGCACGTTCATCTTGAGACCCACTTTCGCTTCGGCTTCAAGGGCGCCTTTGAGGAGCATGGCAAGGTTCTCAATCTTGCGCCGTTTCCAAGGAACGCGCCACGAGTCGCGATTGGCGATGAGGCGCGGCGTCGAAGTGAGAAGTGTGTCGATAATCCTGAGCTTGTTGGCGCGCAGCGATGATCCGGTCTCGGTGATGTCCACGACGGCATCGACCATTTCGTGCGCCTTCACCTCAGTGGCGCCCCACGAAAACTCGACCTCCGCTCTGACCTTGTGCTGCTTGAGATACCTGCGAGTGATATTGACAACTTCGGTTGCAATTCGCTTGCCCTCCAGGTCTCGCACGGAGCGGATTCTGGAATCGTCGGGCACGGCAAGAACCCACCGGGCGGGCTGGCGTGAGACCTTGCTAAAGATGAACTCGCCCACTTCATGCACACTCGACCCGTTCTCAACTACCCAGTCATGGCCCGTCACGCCAGCATCCAGGTTGCCGTGCTCGACATAGCGGCTCACTTCCTGGGCACGGATGAATCGAATCTCCAGTTCGTCGTCGTCCACGTGCGGGATGTAGGATCGGCTGCTGATCGTGATGTTGAATCCGGCCTTCGCCATTTTCTCCAAAGTGGCGTTCTGGAGACTGCCTTTGGGCAGGCCCAGGCGGACCACGCGCCCCGGCTCAGGTTTCTTCATGTTCAAATCGCTACCCGCAAGACCCTGCGCCCTTGAATCCGCAGTTCGCGGCGGACCAGGGCTGCCACGGCCGCCGGGTAGAGTTCATGTTCGACCTTCTGGATGCGCTGATGCAGGCTGGTTGGCGTGTCATCGTCCTGAACTAGCACCGCCTCCTGCGCAATGATCGGCCCAGTATCAACACCCTCGTCCACAAAATGAACCGTCACACCAGTCACCTTCACGCCATACTCGATCGCCTGCGCCCAAGCCTCGAGCCCACGGAATGCCGGCAGCAGGGACGGATGAATGTTGATCACGCGCTGAGGGTAGGCGTTCAAGAGCTGAGTCTTGAGCACCCGCATGAATCCGGCCAAAATCACATACTCAACACCCGCCTCGCGCAAGGCGGCGACATATGACGCCTCCGCCTGGTCCCCCAGCTTGGTTCGAAAAGGACCCGGCGGAATATGCTGGGCGGGGATGCCGCGCTCACGAGCACGGTCCAGAATGCCGGCGTTTTGAACATCACTCAGGACAATGGCAATCGAGGCCGGCACTCTGCCGACGAAGCATGCGTCGGCCAGCGCTACAAAGTTCGAGCCTTTGCCCGAGCCGAGCACGCCGATGCGGCGCGTAGGTTCAGATTGCACAGCAGGCATGTGTTTGAATGGTGCAGGAGGTCCCGCCGCGCTGGAGTTCCCGGCCTGCAACCCTCTCCAGGCCGGTTCCTCCGACCCGGCGTCGCGGACTCCTGAGTCGAGATACAACAGGGACGTAGTGGTTGACAAGCAGAAAGCCCTGCAGAAATATGCAACCGGACCGCGTGATGGAGCGGGATGATTCCGCGGGGACCCAAAGCGCGGTGGCTATCGTACCGGAACGGAGGCTCCGGGTTTTGTTGGTTTGGTCTGGTATTTCTTGGTTTGAGAGGCAAGGCGAGAGAATGAGTGCAGTAGCTCACACAGTTGCTGCCGGCACCCTACCGGGTGAATCGGCATACAAGCTGACGTCGGAGTTGGCCCAGTTTTGTCTTCCCGCCTCGTCGCGCGACTCCAACAGGAAATACGCATACGCGTGTTCGCTTTACCTGGCATTCCTGGTTGTCGGCCTTATCGGCATCGTCCGAGTCGAAAAGTTCGTCGTCAGGGAGCTGCCGCCGCCGCCCGAGGTCATACCGGTCGAACTGCCACCCGCCGATCAGCCGGTCCAGCAGGCCTCCGAAGAAGCGCCCCAGGAGTTCAGCAGCACTGACGAGGCGCCGACTGACGCTCCACCGGTGCCGGTCGTCGTGGCTCCCGCCAACGCACAGGTGCCCTTCGCGGTGCCGACGTTTGGATTCGTAAGCGTCACGAGCCTTGTCGCAAGGGCCGCTGCGCCCCCGCCTTCGGCTTTCGTCCGAGCACCTCCGTCTGAGCCAGCGCCACGACCCGTGCCGACGGTCTTTCGCCGTGGTTCCGCGAGCAACCGCGCCAGAGGCAGTTTCCCCGAACCGCCTTTCCCGTCGGGCGTATTGCGGAGCGGGCAGAGCGTGGACCTTTCGTTGCTGGTGGAGCTGGCTGATGACGGCACGCCTGAGAAGGTTGAGGTGGAAGCCACCTCTGGAATATACGAGCTGGACCGCAAGGTTGCGCAGCATGTCAAGAACAGATGGCGATGGGAACCTGACCAGGGCAAGATTTGGAGTGTCCCATTCGGCTTCAAGTGCAATTGAGAAAAACTGAATCTGGTGTGGACAATGAGGGAGGGTGTTCGCTAGGCTTATTCCTTGTTTCGCCGCTGGCATTCGGTCTGGTCCAGGCAGGTGTCGACCGACAAAATGCCGCACCCGTTCGAGCTGACGCTTCGAGCGGCACCGTAAGCAGCAAGTAAAGCAGCGTAATGTCGACTATGTTCGCGAATATTATCGTCGATTACTTCAGGCACGGCGGGCCGGTCATGTACCCGATTCTGCTCGTTGCGATCGTGGCCGTCTGTGTCATTGGCGAGCGCGTGTTCTGGTGGCTGCGCGAGAGCTTGAGGCGCGATCCGGACAAACTCGAGAAGGTCCTCGCCGCCCTCGAGGGCGGGGATTTCTCGGAAGCGTCACGGCTTTCAAAAGGATCGAGCGACCCGGTCTTGCGCATGATCTACCACGGCTTGAACCACGTTCACTATTCGCTTCAAGGCGCTCTGCAGGTCGCCGCGGGCATTGAACTTCAAAGAGCGGGCCGTTTTCTGACGGTGATGGACACATTGGTCACGCTGGCTCCGCTGTTGGGTCTGCTGGGCACGGTGACGGGTATCATGGGCTCATTCTCGGAGATCGGGAGCGCGGAATTGGCGGTTGAGAAGGTCTCTGGCGGCATCGGCGAGGCGTTGATCGCGACTGCCTGTGGGTTGGGCATCGCGATCGTCTCCCTGATTCCGTACAACTATTTCACTGGGAAGACGGCAAAGCTCCAGTTTGAGCTCGAGACGGCGGCGACGAACATCGAAGTGATGGTCAATGCCGCCAAACAGCGCAGCGGGTTTGACACAATGCACGTGCGCCGCGAGGCTGCTAAAGGCTAACGTCGAACGGCAAAAGACGCGCGCGCGGCTGCCGCATCCTCAACCCGGCCATGAAAATCGGTTCTCCTCTAGCACACAAGAAGGCGCGAATCGAGATCATCCCTTTGATCGACATCATGTTTTTCCTGCTCGCCTCGTTCATGATGGTGAGCTTGACGATGATTCACATGCAGTCGATCAAGATGGACCTCCCGACGGCCGTGATGGGGCAGAAAGACTTCAAGCCGGAGATAGTAAACATAGACATCGACAAAACAGGTCAGCCCTTTATCGAGAAGGAGCCAAAGACCCTGGCCGAACTCTACAGTTACTTAACAAACCGCCTCACGACCAAAACCAACTTGCCCGTCTATATTCGGGGGGATCGCGAGGCCACCCACGGCGCCGTTATCTCCGTCCTTGATCTTGTGCGAAAAGCGGGCGTGTTGAAGGTCTCGTTCGCCATAAACCTGCCAGAGACCAAGAAATAACAGCCCTCGCGCCTCGAACCGGCACGAGCGTTTGCCCGCGGTTACTTCTTCTTCTCAGCCGCGGCTGCGGCAGCGGCGGCAGCCTGTTCGTTCATCTTGTTTACGTCCTCGACCAGCTTGTTGTAGTCTTTGACAACCTTGTTGTAGTCCTCCACCATCTTTGCCAGTTCAGCAGTCTTTTCATTTCTCTGTTTGGCAACATCCTGGATTATGTCGTTCTGGCGTTTAATGTCCTCGTTCTGCTTCCGGATGCTCTCATTGGCTGTGTCGAGAGCTTTCTTGTAGGTGTCAAGCTGCTCCTGAGAGCTTTCCTTTTGCCGAATCACTTTCTCGATCTCAGCGGTCAGGTTGTCGATCTTCTTCTCGTTAGCTATTCGGGTCTCAGTCAAGTCCTTGCGGACCTGCTCAAGCCGGGAGATGTCGTCGGTCGACTTGCGAAGGTTCGACTCCAGGCCCTGGATGGTCTCCTTCTTCGTATAGATATCGTCGTTCATCC
>JAXDCU010000545.1:0-10558 GCA_034677645.1 Verrucomicrobiia bacterium | reverse complement strand
CAACATGGAATGGCCACTCAAAGCGTCGTTCCAGGCTGAATCGGACATCGCTAACTCATCCAACCCAAACATACGGTTATTCACCGTGCCCAAGCGGAAAGCGCTCGCGCCAACAGACGATGTGGTTGGCACCTGGAACCAGTGCGAACCACACAGTGTGCCAACATTCTCGGCGATAGGGTACTACTTCGGACGCGCCCTGCAACGCGACTGCCGCGAACCAATTGGCCTGATTAACACGTCCTGGGGCGGTTCGCCCGCCGAGGTCTGGATGAGCGACGACTTGCTCGCAAGCGATCCTGAATGGAATCGCGACATAATCGGCGCATACGCCGGGGCCCGCCAGGCGTATGAAGTCAATCTCGCGAAATGGCAAAAAGAGAAAAGCGAGGTCGAGGCCAGTGGCGGCAAGTTCACGCAAAGAAGACCTAACGAGCCTTGGCGCCCGGCAGAGCTGTACAACGGCATGATAGCGCCATTGATCCCTTTCGCTATCCGGGGCGCGATATGGTACCAGGGCGAATCGAACGCCGGCCGCGCGTTCCAGTACCGGCGGCTGTTTGCTGATATGATTCGCAACTGGCGGCGTGACTGGGGACAGGGCGATTTCACGTTCCTGGCCGTTCAATTGGCGCCATACGACAGAGGTCGCAAACGGCCCATGAGCGAAATAGCATCCGTCCCAACGGAGAGCGACTGGGCCGAGCTTCGCGAAGCGCAAGGCGTTGCCCTCAAGAAGTTGCCTAAGACCGGTCTGGCAGTGATAACGGACGTAGGCGACAAGGACGACATACATCCAACCAAGAAGGCCCCTGTCGGCGAGAGACTGGCATTGGCCGCCCGCGTCATAGCCCGCGGCGAACGCGTAGCAGGTCTTAGCCCAACATGGAAATCCGTTCGGTTTCAAGGCGACAAAGCTATCCTCAAGTTCGAAAACACCGGACCCGGCCTCGAATCCCGCGACGGGGAGCTGACCGGATTCGCGGTGGCTGGGCCTGACCGCACGTTCCGATGGGCCAATGCCGAGATAGTCGGACGCAACCGCGTGATTGTCCGCAGCCCTGAAGTGCCCAAACCTGTCGCGGTTCGCTACGGCTGGGCGGACTACCCGGTTGTGAACCTATTCAGCCGAGATGGTTTGCCGGCCTCGCCTTTTCGCACCGACGACTTCCCGATGCTTACAGCCCCCAAGAAACCGTGAGAAGGGACCCGTGCGCTCCCTATGAACCGGGTAGGGGCCGATTCCACTCGGTCCCTGATTTCACCCAACAAACCGGGACGCGGTGGAACGCGTCCCTACCGCGCGGTTCAAGGCCCCAAAGCGCGTTCGCGGAAACAAGGAAGTTTTCCATGAACCAGATGCATTCCCCGGTAGGGCGAGGCTCCAGCCGAGCCGCTCACAGCCTGTGCAGTATATCGCGGCCCGGCTCCGCGGGAGCGTCGCCCTACCGCACGGTTCATGGTCTCCATGCGCGGCCAGCAGGCCGTCTTCGCTCCCCATGAAGCTTGGAAACAACCACATCGAGCTCACCACAGAGCGTATGACGACCACGAAGTTCATGTTCGGCTTGTTCGCGGTAGCATGAGGCGGCATGGGCCAGGCCGGATGTTTCACGCAGCGTGGCCGAGCCGCAACCAAAGTCATGTTGCAGTCGAAGCTTTGGCTCATTCGCGAGTTTATCGGTACAGTCGGGCACGCCGGGCCTCCGAAATATGCTGGTTAGCGCATCCAATTGACGTATGAATACGACGCAAAACGATCGGCTTGTCTCAGTTGCAATTCCGAACCGCGCGCTCAACAGGCGCCGGTTTCTCCATACAACGGCTGCCACAAGTCTCGCATTGACGGGGCTCGGCGCGCTTGCGCCTGGCGTTGCGGCCCGCGAACCCATCAATCGCAAAGGCCGTCCTGCTCTCCGATTGAGCCTGGCAGCCTATTCGTTCCGAGAATTCCTCAACCATAAAGACGCGGCCAAGCGTATCACGCTCTTCGATTTCATTGATTTCTGCGCCGACAATGGCTGTCAGGGAACCGAATTGACCAGCTACTACTTTACCAAGGGCTTCGGCAACGATTATCTGGTCGCGCTCAAACGCCACGCTTTCCTGCGAGGGCTGGACATCAGTGGCACCGCGATTGGGAACAATTTCGCCCGTCCGGACGGACCAGACCTGGACCGCGAGATCGCCCACACGAAGCAATGGATTGACCATGCCTGTTTCCTGGGTGCCCCTCACATCAGGGTCTTCGCTGGAAGTGCTCAGGGTATCGACCTTGCCACAGCCAAACAACAGTGCATCGCCGCCCTCGAGACCTGCGGCCAGCACGCCGCCGCCAAAGGGGTTTGGCTCGGCCTGGAGAACCACGGCGGGATCGTCTCCGAGACTTCGGACCTGCTTGACATAGTTCGCGCCGTTTCGAACCCATGGATTGGAGTCAACCTTGACACGGGCAATTTCTACGGAGAATCGGACCCTTACGACGACATGGCTCGGCTTGCGCCTTACGCGGTGAACGTGCAGCTCAAGGTCGATGTGAACCGGCGGGGCAAAGGGAAGGAACCCGTCGATATACTGCGAGTGGTGAGGATACTTCGCGACGCCAACTACCAGGGCCACGTCGCTCTTGAGTATGAGGCGTCGGAAGACCCGTGGAAAGCCGTCCCGGCCTGGCTTACTCGCATGCGCGAAGCTTTTGACTCGCCAGTCGTTACTTGACTGGGATGCCATAAGACATCATATTGTTGGATTATTCTGTTTGTTACCGCCAATCGCCCCCGTCGCCACCAAGTATGGTCAAAGCAAAACTGAAGAAAGCTGCAGCCAAAAATAGTCAACGGAAGGTTTCTAGAGCCGCCGCTCGCGGACTGCGCATGAGCAAACGCGCCCGCGCGCGCCGATCGGGTTCCAAAACCGGGTCGCCGCCTCCGCCGCGGACCAAAGCTCGAACACGGCCGCTTCTTGCCACGATGCCGTCGACGGCTTTGGCAAAGCAGGCTGCAACTACTGAGCCGGGAGTCGTGGCCGTGGCGAGTGGCGAGCCTCGGTTGGGTCAGAGCGTGGACTTGCAGGAGAAGATCAAGGAGTTGGTGCGTCTGGCTCAGGAGCAGGGATATCTCACCTACAGCGATATTAACGACGCCCTGCCAGATCGGATGGTTTCACCCGACGACCTGGACGAGATATACACCAAACTCCGCAACCTCGAAGTCGAGATCGTGGATCAAGCCGAGGTCGATCGCGTCAAGCAACCCGAGCCGGAGGAGGAGGACGAGAAGGCGCGCCTGGATATTCTCGACGATCCAGTGCGGATGTACCTCAAACAGATGGGGCAGGTGCCGCTCCTGACCCGCGAACAGGAGGTGGAAATCTCCAAACGCATCGAGGACGCCGAGAACGAAGTCAAGAGAATCATCTATGGCTTCGGATTCGCTGGCAAGGAACACATCGCTCTCGCGGAAAAGTTGATCTCCGAACCGCCCAAGGAACGGTTCGACCGTGTCATTCTGGACAAGAAGATTGAGGGACGCGAGAACCATCTGCGAATTCTGCGCAAGCTTGTCAAGGAAGTGCGCGCCCTTGACCAGCGGGTGGATGATCTATACGCCCACGCGCACAAGGAGACGAGCAAGCAACGCAGGGAAAGAGCACGCGCAAACTGCAAACGAGCCGACATCAAACTGCAGGCGACATTCTCGCGGTTCTATTACAAACAGAAGGTCATCGAGGAGATGGCGCTTGTCGCCGACAATATTCACGACAAGGTTCAGATGAGCCTCCGCGCCATCGAGGAGCTCGAACGTCAGCGAAAGTCACACCAGCAACAGCAAATCATCGAGTCCGAAAGCGCCAAAATCAGGGCGCTCGAGGAGTTCGTGCGCATGACGCACCGGGACTACCTGACCGCGTACAAACAGCTCCAGCATTTCACGCGCAAAGCTCATCAGGCCAAGACTGAAATGGTCGAAGCCAACCTCCGTCTGGTAATCTCCATCGCCAAGAAATACACGAACCGCGGTCTTTCATTTCTCGACCTCATCCAGGAAGGCAACATGGGGTTGATGAAGGCGGTCGAGAAATTCGAGTACCGCCGCGGCTACAAGTTCTCGACCTACGCGACTTGGTGGATTCGCCAGGCAATCACTCGCTCGATCGCCGATCAGGCCCGAACGATCCGCATCCCCGTCCATATGATCGAAACGATCAACAAGCTCATGCGGGTCCAGAAACAACTGGTCCAGGACTTCGGTCGAGAAGCCACCCCTGAGGAAATCGCCGACGAAATGCAGATGCCCGTCGAGCGCGTCCGCGCCGTGCTCAAGATGGCACAGCAACCCATATCCCTCCAGTCGCCAGTCGGCGATAGCGAGGATACCAATTTCGGTGACTTCATCGAGGACAAGTCGGCCGAGAACCCGTCCGAGATGACTAGCTACAGCCTGCTCAAGGACAAGCTGAGCGATGTCTTGACGTCACTTACCGAGCGCGAACGGAAAGTGCTCGAACTCCGGTTCGGCCTCGGCGATGGTTACTCTCGCACACTCGAAGAGGTCGGAAAGCAGTTCAAAGTCACACGCGAACGCATCCGCCAGATCGAGGCTAAAGCGCTTAGGAAAATGCGACATCCAACCCGCATTCGGCAATTGCAGGGATTCCTTGAGACCGAGGAACCCGAAGCCAACTGAGACTTCCGAGGCCCGAACGGATCGACCGGTCACGACGATTCTGGCGTGCTTCATCCTGGCCCTGGCCGGGATGAGTGAACCGTTTTCACGGGATCGGATTCCATTGCCCAGTTTATGAGCATCTCAACAACTTGCTCTTGCGGGACCTTGTTCGGCAGCAAGGCAAACAACGCGGGCCGCCACGGATTTAGAGCGAATGACCATCTGTCCACTTCGCCCATGTACGAACCGGAATCCAGGTCGTACAAATGCCGCGGCCAAGCCGCCTCTGAGACTTGCGCCGTCAGCTCAACAGGTTTCTCGAGCGCCTGGTTGCCGCCGTTTTGCCTGAGGTCTTCGTTCATTTGATAATCAACGTTGCGCTCGAACGCCACTAACAGCGCTTCGCCAGCCCTGAAACGATGCACGCGCACACGGGCTTCGGGCGGCAGCTTCACCGGTCCTTGCTTGACCTGGTCCGTCAGCCACTTCCAAAAAGCGCCGTTTGGTTGCTCCTTCAGTCGTTCACGAGGAAACTCCGTGAGGTCAATGTCGAGCTGAGTCGTTGACCCCGCCATCCCGGTCCGTGCGCATGGCGTTGCTTTCGCCGATACTGCGAACAAACGTTCTAGCGGGCTTTGTGGCCTGAGGCGTCCGTGCTCGTTGAAGAGACCTGGAGTGCTCGCTGCCAGGACGATTCGCGCAGGTCGCAGTCTTGTCGCCGTGGCTGGCTCGCGTAGGAGCGACTCAACCGCCGCGATTTCCCGATCCGACATTGCCCAGGACTGCGGCAGAACCAGAACGCGGGGTTCATCGGAGTCGGGCGCTTGCTGAACGAGTTGGTCGGCCGAGATGAACTGGGGACTCCAACCCAGGTCCTGGAGCGCCTTGATCCACGCGTTCCGGACGCGGGCCTGGCGATTGTGATCGGCTTCATGGCTCGAGAACCGCCGAAACCATGTCGATCCGTCGACGGTTGACTCGATGAGCCAGTTCGCCTGGATGCTCGGCTGCGAGTAGTGAATGTAGATTGGGTCCCGCTCGCGCTTCGCCAGCAGGAAAAGGCGGGCGAGGGGCGATTTGAGTTGGCGCAGCACCGGCGTCAAGGCTCTCGCCTTCGGTGTCAGAGAGCAACTGTCGCTCCGCCAGTCGATGCAATCCTCGCTCCACCAGACGATGCAGCCGCGGTCACCCTCGAGCAGCAGATGCCAGAGGCGGCGTCGGGCTGCTCGTTCCTCGCTCTCGAATACCGTGGACAAGATCGGTCGCCCGGGCATGAATGAGCCCAGAATCTCACGCGCATTGCAGATGTCGTACGGCTCAACCCAGTCGAGCACTTGCGATAGGCGCCACAAGTCATAGCCGCCAAACGCATGCGGCATCTGGGTTCCCTCGATGCCGACGGGCGTGTGGGGATCGATATCGCGGGCGGCTCGACGCAGACCAGCCAACGTGCGCGCAAGCGAGACGTCCATGTATGTCCTGAAATCCGCCCATGGCGCGAAATTCCAGCGGGTCGATTCGCGCCGCGCAACCGCGATGTCAAACTTGAGCTGCTGGAGCGAGCGCCAGTCCGGACTCCCGCGAGGCAGCGCTTCTCCGCTGGCCATGCGATTCTTGATTCGATCTGTGCTGAAGGGCCAGACTTCATCCCAGTCCGCGAACCGTGTTTCCCATTCTCCATTGAGCGCCGAGAGGCTCATATACTGTCCTTTGAGCCACGAACGGAAACCTTCGATCGCGGCCGGCGAGTAATCGTAATCGAACGGATTCGCTGAAATCGTGACTGAGAGTTCATCGCGGATGTCGTATGCGAGCGGCTGGTGAATGCCGTGTTTGCGAGCCGCGGCACGCATTTCTTCCTCGGCCCACTGACGCCAGACCCGATCATCGAAACAAAACTCGCGGACAAACGCGTTTTCCTGTCTGCCATCCTTTGCCCATTGCGTGACCATAGCGTCCCAGTCGCGCACCTTGGAGTTCCATTTCAAACACAAGCCGCGGTTGACAACGTTCTCTACGTAGTACGGAAAATGATTCGCCAGCAATGCGCCGGGACTGGCACTCCCACCGTGCACCATCGCGGTGTCCACGCCCATGTCTCGGAGACGCTGCGCGAACAACGGCATCTTCTCTGGGTGCCGTCCAGGACTCTCGCCCACCCACATTATAACGCGATACTCGTCCCAGGCGCGGAGCGTCGTTCCCTCCCTGTCCGGTGCCGCGCACAGAAGGAACGAAGGCAAGAATGACAGAAACCATCTTGTACTGCGAACACGCATCGCGGCGGCAGAGTGATCAGTGTGTCAGTGGGAGTCAACCGCCTTCAACTGCCTCGTCTCGCGCGCGACAGGCCGTCGCGAATTACCTGCCCAACTCATTCAACAGTTCGAGTGCCGGAACGAAGTCGCGGCGGATTTCCAGCGCCCGTCGGGCGGCCTTGCGCG
Source organism: Verrucomicrobiia bacterium (assembly GCA_034677645.1). Lineage (GTDB taxonomy): Bacteria > Verrucomicrobiota > Verrucomicrobiia > Limisphaerales > J093 > JAAYVR01. Next base: position 3,447 of record JAXDCU010000545.1, on the reverse strand, counting down.
CCTCTTCATGCCGCCCAGCCTGAGCCAGAATCGTCGCCCTCGCATAAGGCAAGTCGGGATCGTCAGATGCCACCGCCTCCGCCCGCGTCAGCGCCTCTAGCGCCGGATCGGTCTGACCCAGACTGTTGCGCGCAAGACCGAGATTGTACCATGCCCTGGCATGACGAACGTCCAAGCGCACAGCCTCGTCAAGAGCCGCCGCTGCACGCCGCAAATCCCCAGCTTCAGCCCACGCCAAACCAAGCTTGAACTGGAACTCAGCTTGCTTCGGTTCCAGTCGACACGCCGTTTCGAGCTGCTCGACAGCTTCGCGGACGCGCCCCATCCGGCTCAGAAGCACGGCGAGCTCGTGGCGGATGGGGGCTGAGTTCGGGTCCCACGCCACGGCGCGCGCGTAGTGGTCGTATGCCTTGTCGAGTCGGTTTGCGGCGAACTCGATCGCGCCGAGTTGAAGCTGACCTCCTGGCTGGTCAGAGTTAATATCGAGGAAGTGCCTGTACTCGAGGGTGGCAGGCGCGTCTGGAGGCAGATCACCGCGCAACCCAGCCATGGCCGCGATACGCACCGCCCGCGATGGGTCGCCGACCAAACGACGCAGGGCGGCCTCCGCGGGCGATCCATGTGTTTCGGCCAGCGGCTCGATAGCGTGGGCAGCACTGGCGCGCACGAGCGGATGCGGGTGTTCGGTGGCCTTCAGAACCGCGGCTCCGACCTTTGTTTCGAAAACCCAAGGTTCGAGAAGCCTGACAGCTGAAGCTTTCCAGTATGGCGCGTCGTTGCTCTCCAGCAAGGCAAGCAGCGATTCGCGCGCGGAGGCATCGCCACTTCGTGCCCGAGCAATCGACTGCGCCCGCTGTCGCGCGGGCCGTTCCATTTTCGGGCCGTACCACTTGTCGCACCACTCGATCGCCCAATCGACGGGCTTGTCCTGGTGGCATCGGCTACAGGCGTTCTTTATGCCGAACTGACGGGTGAGTAGCGGATCAGGACTAGTGAAACCATGATCGTGACGCCAATGGCGCTCCATGTACACCGTCTGCGGCATATGACAGTTGACGCATTCACCTCCCGTCTCTTCGATGGTCCGTGGATTGTAGCGAGTGAGATCGAATTCGGTCGGGACGCCGTTGGTGTCAAAACCAAAGACCTTGTGGTACGAGTGTGCCACCGGCTGAACGACTGGCGCATTGGTGTTGGTACCGTTGTGACAACGCATGCATAGCCAGTTGCCAGCCAGACGAGTCTTGGCCGAGTGCGGATCGTGGCAATCCAGGCAGTAGACTCCGTTTGTGTACATGCGGCTGCCGATGAAGGCGGCGTATTCGTAGTTCTCATCCCGAACCTGGCCGTCTGGATAGTAAGTGTCGCTGTGATCGACTACCACCAAGGCCTGGTGGTCGGTAAATGGATCGCCAGGCCGGAAGTCGCCGGTCAAGTCAACCCGGCGCGCATGGCAGAATCCGCAGTAGTCGACGACGCGCCCCTTGTCGAAACGAGGCGCTGTCGGGTCCTGTTTGCCGCTTTTTCCGAAGCGCGCCTGCCACTGCAAGTGGGCCCGCAGCGGCCCATGACACGCCTCGCATCCGACCGTGGGCTCGGCCATCGTCGTGTCGAATGTGTCCGTGGTCGCGTTGTAGTTCTTGCGCAACCTTGTGTTGTGGCAGGCGGCGCACATGCTGTTCCAGTTCATTCCGCGTCCGCTCCAGTGGCCCCATTCCCCTGGCTGGCGGTCCTCCGTCCCATACACGTTGAACCACTCGTTGGTGACTGGGTCGTAGGAAGCTTCGAGCACCTGCAACCGTCCGCCAGGCGCCTCCACAAGGAACTGCCGAAGAGGCGTGTTGCCAATTACTCGCAACAGCCTGTGGGTCTCGTTCGAACGCGAAAGGCCAAGGCAAGTCACAACGAAGTTGGCGCCCGTTACCCCAACTCGCGTTTGTTGCGTCGCGTGACGAAAAGTGCGCCCCGGATCAAACGCGGTCCTGTCCATGTCCGAGCGCACTTGCCGCTCAGCCAGGCCGTGGTTTGACACCTTCCAGAGCGCGTACTCCTCTTGGTGGCACTCACGGCAACTCTCCGAGCCAGCGTATGCGGCAAATACCCGTTTCTCAGGCTCGAGAAAAGAACCACGTCCACCACCCTCATCCGGGCCCGCCGGTGTGCCATGCCCGCTCCACCACCACGCCAATAGCAGAACGCCAACACCAACGGCTGCCACTCCGAGCCACATCGGCGGCCAGCGCGTCTTGGGACCTGCCCAGCCCAATCGCCACAAGCCCGTCCTTGATAGGGCGCACTTTGGCCGCGCACCCAGTGCTCGATCCCTAACCGTCTTAACAGTCACCGCGCGCCATTCTACACATGGCGTCATGTCCGCGCAACGCGCACTCTCACAAATGCAGCACCTCGGGTGTATCTCACTTATCTGTCACCGCTGGTAGAGCTATACCTTCCTGTGCCAGCCAATTCGGGGCGCGCCCAGCGGTCGCGCCCCACCTTGCTGTAATCCGATGCTGCGTTGTAGGGCTGGACCGCCTGGGCCAGGCGGCCAGCCAATTCAACCCGCACTTTCAGAGCCGCAACCGTAAGGGAGCGGTCCCAAAGCAGGCACACGTAATTTCTCACAGCATGACTGGCGCCGGTGACAGGCTCAGGGCCGCCTGCTCACGCGCGCGGCTCCGGTGTCGCGGCGCGCAGCGATTGTACGAGCATAGGTGAACGCTCAACCAAACCAGGTGGAAACCCCGAAACACAGTCTGTAACATCAACGTTACTCATCTGCAAAACTGTGTTGCATATGCACGCGAGTTTGGCAACGACCACAAACACAGCGCGGGCTAGCTGCAACTGAATTGTTCCTTCCAGAGGATCGCCGAGGTTGCATTGACGCCCCCGCGGGCGCGGGGTCGCGCCTTCCCAACCGAACGCTGACTCACGGTTCCCGCAGACCCGTCGAAACCGGTAGACGAACGGCACGCACAGCCGGAGGTATGCCCCCCAGAATCCCAATCCCGATTGCGTAAAGCACCCCTTTCAACAGCAACATCGGAGAAACAGCAAATGCGAAAGTAACCTGACTGAAGCTCTGCCAGTTCATCGTGGCGGCACGGAATCCGTCGAACGCCACGTAGGCGAGGACGCCGCCGAGGCTGCCGCCCGCAAGCGCGAGGAGCAGCGATTCAATCAAGACTGAGGCGGCAACAGGAGCGCCCCTGAAGCCGAGTGCGCGCAATGTTGCTATTTCACGTGTTCGTGCTGAAACAGTGCAATACATGGTGTTGAGAGCGCCAAAGACAGCCCCGACCGCCATCAGGCCGGCAATAATCGATCCGAGGCCGGTCACCAGGTTGTAGACCACGCGCGATTGTTCGAAGTAGTAATCGGTCTGGCTTACCGCTTTCACGTTCAGACGCGGATCGGATGCCAGAGCGGCGCTGAATTCGTCGA
>JAXDCU010000544.1:0-2664 GCA_034677645.1 Verrucomicrobiia bacterium | reverse complement strand
ACTCGATTACTCCCCTGAAACCAAACTCATGGTCGTGGGCGAGGAGAACGTGATCGCCAACCCACGAGCCGCAAACGTGGGCGACAATCAGGTTGTTCGCGTGTTCGCAAAAGCCCTTTACAGCGCGACTGGCTCGCGCCCAGTCGATCCCAACTGGGACAAGCGCGGCCGCGACGTGCAGCAATACGAGCTGCGCGTCCAGCGGCTCGACATCCGCTTCGGTCAGCGGCTCAAGGACCTGCACGAACATGCCCAAGCTTCAGGCAAATGGTCGGGGACCGAAGCAACTCACGACGCGGCCAGCTACTGGGCTGAAGGCGTGCTCGCGTATTTCGACGCCGCTGGCCAGGACGCCGCGCCTCCTGACGCGGAACACGCGGTCAACACGCGCGAGTCGCTCAAGCAGTACGATCCAGACTTGTTCACCCTGGTCCACGAAACAATGGCCTACGGCGGCAAAGTTGACTGGCGATATCAACCAGCTCAGATGAAGTAAACGCGTCGGGGAATTCCATGAAACTGTCATCACTCCATGTCGTTGCACTGATGTTCGTGGCTGGCGCTCTCGAGCCAACCGCGCAGCCGGCGGAAGTCAAACGGCCAGCTCCGGCGCCTCTGTACCGCGATCCAGTCCACGACGGCGCCGCCGACCCCACACTGATCTGGAACCGCGACGATAAGTGCTGGTGGATGCTTTACACCAATCGCAGGGCTGACGCCGACGATGAGAAAGGCGTCAAGTGGGTTCACGGCACCGATATCGGCATCGCCTCGACGCCCGATGGCGGCGGGACATGGAAACATCGGGGAATCGCGCGAGGCCTGGAATTCGAGCCGGGCCGGAACACTTTCTGGGCGCCGGAGGTTGTGGATTTTGGAGGCAAGTATCACGCCTTCATCTCGTATGTGCGGGGCGTGCCGGAGACTTGGAAAGGCACGCGGGACATCCTGCACTACACCAGCGCGAACCTCATCGACTGGAAGTTCGAGAGCAGAGTCGTGCCGGGCAGCATTGACGCTTGCGTCCATCGCCTGCCCAACGGCAAGTGGCGAATGTGGTTCAAGAACGAACAGCACAAAATCCCGAGCACCACGCTAGACAGCGACGACCTTTACACCTGGAAACCGACCCAGACCGAAATGCCCGATCCCGACCCCGGCAAGGGCGAAGGTCCGGACGTGATGTTTTGGAAAGGTGCGTTCTGGATGGTGAAGGACATGTGGAAGGGATTGGGTGTGTATCGCTCGCCCAACGCCGACCAATGGGAGTTCAAAGGCGTGATCCTCGACAAACCTGGCAAGCGCCCCGGCGACCACCGGATGGGACAACACCCCGGCTTCCTCCTCCTGGACTCGGACACTTGCTACCTGATTTACTTCGTGCACCAGGCCGAGAAGGAACCAGCCTATCGCCATAGTTGGCTCCAGGCCGCCAAACTCGGCTTTGACGGAAACACTCTAACGTGCGATCGCGACGCGTCGTTCGATTTCATTCTCAAGGCGCCCGCCCCCGAGTTCGCCGCCGAACACATCCCGGACACGGCACAACATTGAGCTCGGTCGAATAAGCGGCGCTGAAGCGCGCAGTCTGAGAGCTCGCCCGATTTGTCAGAAGTGATACACAGTTCCGCGACCGACATGATTCCCCAAGCCTGAATAGCGAGCCACGACAGAAAGCTAACGTCCTCATGAAACAATCACACAAAGCAATGATCGCTTGGACCGTCGCGCTGATCGTCACCATGAAGATAGGTATCATCCACGCAGGTGCCGCGGTGGAGCCCGTCATTAAACCGGCTGCGCGCCCTTTGCCACTGTCGGCCGTTCGCCTTACCGGCGGACCTCTCAAGCACTCTCAAGACCTCAATGCACGCTACCTCCTGGCACTGGAGCCTGATCGGATGATGGCGGGCTACCGGATTCGCGCGGGTCTCGATCCCAAGGCGAAAGGCTACGGCGGCTGGGACTCGGTCGAAGGCAAGCAGCTTACGGGACACATCGGCGGTCATTACCTCTCAGCCGTGAGCCTCATGTACGCCGCGACCGGCGATCCGCGTTTCAAGGAACGCGCCGATTACCTTGTGAAGGAACTCAAGGAGGTGCAGGACAAGCGCGGCAATGGATACCTCGGCGCCATCACCGACAGTCAAGGCACTGACGGTGAAACGATTTTTCAGCAGGTGGCGCGAGGCGACATCCGCTCGGGCGGATTCGATCTAAACGGGATGTGGTCACCGTGGTACACGCTGCACAAAACCTACGCCGGCCTGCGCGACGCCTACCGCTGCACCGGAAACCAAACCGCGCTTGAAATCGAAATGAAGTTCGCCGCCTGGGCTGAGAGCATCGTGTCGAAGTTGAGCGACGCTCAGCTTCAGCGAATGCTTAACACCGAGTTCGGTGGCATGAACGAAATCTTCGCCGACCTCTACGCCGACACCGGAAACAGACGATGGCTCGATCTTTCCTACAGGTTCGAGCATCTCGCGTTCACCCGCCCGCTAATGCGGCACCAGGACAACCTCGCGGGCAAACACGGCAACACTCAGGTCCCGAAAATGATCGGCTCGCTCGCGCGCTTCAGTTGCGTGGGCGACCCTGGCGACGGTTTCGCCGCCAGCTTCTTCTGGGACCGCGTCGTGCAACATCACAGCTACGCCACCG
>JAXDCU010000543.1:0-3411 GCA_034677645.1 Verrucomicrobiia bacterium | reverse complement strand
TTTGCCCCGGTGGAACAGCAATTCTTTGCGGCCGGGGTGTATCTCAAGCGTCGATGTCATGTAACCCAAAGGAAGAAACGAGCGGACGGACGCGCCGCGTCGGTCCTCGGAGTGGGTGAGAATCTCGAACGGGTTTGAAGGGGTGCCGGGGCCGAACATTTTCGTCGGCGCTACGCAGTGAGCGTAAATGATCTGACGTTTTGACGTGTCAAGCACCGGGTCCGAAATGTAGCCAGGTCGGCCGACAAGGTGTTTCATCGCGATCATTGTCGCCGTCGACATCAAGTCAGCTTCGCATGCGCCAACCAGGCCCGCGTCTGCTAGCTCGACGAATCCCATGCAAGGGTACGCCTTAAGGTTCCCACCGTAGAACCCACCCAGACAGTTTATCGTGATCGCGTCCGCCCTGCGCTCCTGCATGACCGATTTCTGCGCGAGATACATAATGGCTGACTCTTCCAGGGTGGCAGTGGCGTCGTCCAGAACGACACCGCGGGCAGCCGATTTCCAGCCCTCCGCAATCTCACGCGCCTTATCGCGGTCCGCGCGTTCGCACGCCGCCGCTAGCTCAGTGAAGTCAACGGGTACAACCTCGATCCCCATCACGTCACGGATCGCCTCGCCCAGGTTCTGCATTCGGCCGCCGACGGTGAGCAGCCTGGAGCGTTTCATTCCCTCCAAGACCTTTCCGATCGGCGCAATCTCGACCGGGTCGGCCTTCGGACCGACCGGGCTGGGCCGAGCCGTCCTTTCTTGTCTCACACGGTCGCAGGCCGCGATGAAGCCGGCGGTCGATTCTCCGTTCTTCAAAAGGGCGAAACACCGAGCTGCCTCGGCAAGGTCCTCGATCCGGGAAGACGACACCACGGAGAAGTTGTTGTGGGTGCGGCGCAGCCCAGCGGTATAGACGGTGAATCCTCCGCTGCCCGCGAACAGAAAGTCAGCGATCAGCGTCGGTTTGCCAGAAGCCACAACCGTCTGCATCACTCTCACCCAATTGTTCATCTGGTACACGATGTAGCCGTCGGTCCGATCCGCCTCACCAACTGCTAGGAGTTTTTCCGCTTCCTCCGGCCCGTTAGCCAGCGCCGGCAGGAACTCCACTGAAGGACACAGACGCCGCAGCTCCGACGTCACGCGCTCTATCTCCGGTCCGAAATCATAACCTATGTGCGGCCATGTCGGGCGCTCCTGTTTCCTGGCAAAACACGCAAAAACCAGTCTGACTCGAGCCCGACCACCGCTGTCACGCGCGGGGGAACCGGCAGCGCTGGACGGAGCCGCCGCTCTCGCCAACGCGGGCGACATGGCGGCAGCCGCGCATAGTTTGCAGCTTGCTTCGAGAAAACGACGCCGGCTCGTGCACGAGCCACAGGCGATTAAGGTATGTCGTTCTACATTCATAGCATTATTCGAGTCGCGCAAACCTCAAGGCTCAAGATGCGGATTGGCGTTCATCTACTTGCCTCCCACCCATTCAATAATCGAAATCACCGCGTTCGATCCCTGTCGACTGTTGACGGCACGCACCAGCACGTGACCGTCCGACGTCTGCTCGGTTGCGACCTCTTCCTCAATCCAGCGGCCTTCGACAAACTCCACCACTTCGGTCTCGCGCCCCTCGATCGCCACTTTCTGTTTTCGCCCCCCCGCGAAACTGTCCGGATCAATTACGTAGACACGCACCTTGCCGCGCTCGCCAGCGGGCACGGTCAAATCAAGCTCGACCTCTTTGTCACCAGCGCGACAGTGCGAGACGGGCAACCCCCAGCCGCTATAGGAGTAGCCTTTTGTCGCCCGCGCACTGAAACCTGGCTCGGCGAAAAACACTTCGTTCGTAGGGCGCCCGCAGAGGACGTGGAGCTTGACACCGCGCCCACGCAAATCCTCGACCGTGGGCAGCTTCTCCCTGTCAGGCCAGAACGGCTCTTCGGGCGCCGGTTCGCGTTCGGCGGCAGGTGGGATGGCAGGCAAAGACGCATGGGGTTCGATCTGGTACCAATAGACGGTGCTGGAGAACTGCATGGTATTGCCACGCTTTGAAAACTCGCGCCGGAACATTGGGTCCTCATTAACGCCAAATCCTATCATGACCCTAAGCGACTCGTTGAAGTTAATAGCGTCCGGCACGAAGAAACGATAGCCCATCGCCCCTTTCATGAAACGGTAGTAGCCGGTCAGTGGAAACTGGCTCTCCGTGGCCGGAAACCCCCAACTGAAACCGAAAGAATCCTCGATGCCTTGGAACTCGACAGCGGGCTCGTTCGCGCCATCGACGTAGAACTTCTCGTTCTGGTCAACCGGATATCCATCCCGCCCCGGCAGACGCATTGTGACATTCCATCCCACGAACTTGCCGCGCCCTTTGGCATCCAGTGCCAGGTAGTCGCGCGCGCCCAGCGGAAGACCTTCCTGGCGCCAACTGGCGTGAAAATACCCGCAATCGGGCGGCACCGAGTCCAGAGTGCGATACATCACGTAAGAATAACATGGCATCAGTCGCCATAGTTCGTCCCCTGGCTCAATCGGCCCGTCGTAGACAAGTTCGATCCGCGCTGACTTGCGGAATGGCATGGGAAAGTAGGCGTTGTAGCCACGGCGCTTGTTCACATACGCCGTATTGACTTCTTCACGCAGGCCATTCGGGTCACAGAAGAAATCTACCAGCGGCACCTCGACGCTCGGCGTTCCCTCGCCGTCCCACCTCACCCGCAGCAAAAGCTCGCGCCCCAGCAGTTTCACCGGTTCGCCAAAGTGGCTTTGGGGCATCGCGAAGTGGATCATGGTGACGATCGCTGGTCCCCTCAGGTCTGCCACCACTACTTCCTTTGACGTGTTAAAGCGCGCGCTGAGCTTGTTCTCGATCCAAAGCGCGTTCTCCGCCCGCGCATGGCCAGGCGTGAGTCTGCAAAAATCCTCCCAACCCCCGATCTGAGCGCGGCCCGGCGCAACAGCGATCGAGGCAGTCGCAAGCGCCAATCCTATCCCGCGCCCAATGCTTAATCCCTTCTTAGGCGTCACGAATATGTTTATAGTTGTTTGGCACCGGTTTCTGCAACCCCCATCGGATCACTGCTCAGCGCGCACCTCCGAACCGCCGACACTAACCACGAACTCGGAATCCGTTCTTGAGAGCGCCTGCGCCTTCGGACCCTGTCACACCGACCGCGGAGTCATTGCCAACTTTGCGTGCATATGCATCAAAGTTTGGCAAATGGGTCCCCGCGCACCTAACCGCGCGTCGCACGCCGTATACAATGCCAGCAATAAACGCATCTTGGCTTGCCCGTTCTCATTTGCCTTGAGCTCGAACAGCCACTATAGATGGCGCTCTGTGGCGAGACGGCTTATGCCCGTCACGGGCTCTCCATGTGATGTCTAACTTGCTTGAAGAAACAAGGGACGCCACCC
>JAXDCU010000542.1:0-2779 GCA_034677645.1 Verrucomicrobiia bacterium | reverse complement strand
GACGCCCGGTCCGTCGCCGCGGACGCGGGACTATTCCTGGGCGTTCCGGCGCGCCTGGTCCTGGTTGCTTCCACGGGGCGGATCGGAGTACGCCTTCCAATGCCAAATGTGCGCTTGGGCTTGCGCGAGGCGGCGGCCAACCTTGCCGCAACTCCAGAAAACGCTTCCGAGGCGGCTGAAGCCATAATGACAAGCGACACCCATGCCAAGACCGTGGCGGTCGAATTTCGATTGGATGGCCGCTGTGTTCGTCTTGGGGGCATCTGCAAGGGTGCCGGCATGATCCACCCCGCGATGAGCGTTTCCGGGCAAAGACCGCGCGCGATCGCTCCGCATGCCACAATGTTGGCCTTCCTAACCACCGACGTGGCAATTGAAGCGCCGGCATTGCGCGCAACCCTCGCACGCGCTGTCGCCTCCAGTTTCAACCGCGTGACGGTCGACGGAGACACGAGCACCAACGATACCGTGCTTATTCTTGCAAATGGCCTAGCGGGCAATCGCGTGATTCGCGCCGTCGATTTCCAGCCGCGTCCCGGCCCTGGTTCGGACTCATTACACCGTTTTAGTCCGATTTCGGCCTCCGCCGCGAAGTTTCAAGCCGCTCTCGATTACGTCTGTATCCAACTGGCCAACATGATCGTTCGGGATGGTGAGGGAGTCACCCGCTTTGTCACGGTGCGTCTTGAAGGGGCTCGGACAACGGCGGAGGCAGACGCCGGCGCGCGGGCCGTGGCAAACAGTTCGCTGGTGAAGACGAGCTGGCACGGAGGCGATCCGAACTGGGGGCGCATCGTTAATGCCTTGGGTTACAGCAACGCAAAAGTGGTCGAGGAGAAGGTTGATATTGGCTACAGCGCGCCTTCAAGCCGCCGAGTCTGTTGGTGTCTCAAACACGGAAAGATCACGCGAACGCCACTCGAACAGCTTCGCGCCGCCGTCGCTCCGCGCGAGTTCGACGTCCACATCCGCCTCAACCTGGGCCGTGCATCGGCGGTCATCCGAGCCGCGGACCTTACTGAGGCGTACGTGGACTTCAACAAAGGCGACCTGACCGATCCATCGTCGCTTGGCGGTTGAGCGGATTAGGGGTGGAATTGGCCGTGGCTCGAATTCGCGCTGTTTTCTCTTTGAAGAACATCACCTGACAAATCAAGTGCAAGACCTCATCGCAAAAGCGGCGACGTTGCTCGAGGCGCTCCCATACATTCAGAGATTCAGCGGCGCCACATTCGCAGTCAAATACGGCGGCAGTTTCATGGACTCTCCAGACGCAACGGTCCGCGCTGGAGTAGCTAGAGACGTGGTCTTTCTGGAGGCCGTGGAGATCAATCCCGTGGTCGTGCATGGCGGCGGCAAAGCGATCACCAGAGCCATGGAGAAAGCCGGCGTCTCGCCGCGCTTCGTTCAGGGCCAACGCGTGACTGACCAGGCGACCGTCGGCGTGGTGGACCGCGTACTCTCACGCGAAGTCAACCCCGAAATCGTCGAGACGATAAAGTCTCTCGGCGGTTCGGCGCGAGGCTTTGCGGGCACCGATGTTTTCTTGTGTCGCCGCTTGTTTGCCAAGGGACCCAGCAACGAGCAACTCGACTTGGGGTTTGTTGGCGAGGTGACTGGAGTCAATGTGGCGCCTTTGATCGAGTGTATCGAGCAGGGAATAACGCCCGTGATCAGTCCGACTGCGCGCGACAGCAGCGGACAGGTGTACAACTGCAACGCGGACATTGCCGCGACACAGGCGGCTATTGCTCTGCGCGCGCGCCGGCTGGTGTTCATGAGCGACGTGGCCGGCTTGCTCCGTGACCCGAATGACCCCTCAACCTTGATCTCCCACCTCCACGTCGATGAAGTTCAGGCCCTCAAGAAGGCCGGAGTGATCAGCAAAGGCATGATCCCGAAAGTCGACAGCGCCGTCACCGCCATTCGTTCAGGAGTCGAGAAGGTCTCTTTTGTGGACGGACGCGTGCCGCACGCCGTTCTACTCGAAATCTTCACCGACGAAGGCGTGGGCACTGAAGTTGTTTCCTGAACTCGCCACTTCCGGCCCCGGCCGGAATGGTCGCGTCGGTCAACGACAAGAAACAGTCGTGGCGCAACAAGCCGCGAACGTCACCGTATTTGCGTTCATGACCACTTAGGGCTTTGGAGCCGCGCTTTCCGCCGCGCCGCGGAGGCGCTGCTGCGCAGCGCTGGAGATCTTTCCCAAACTGCACGAAGTGAACAGATGGTGTCACAGTACAACTCGTACCCATGGTCTCCGAGAGGGAGCCGAGCGCCGGGGGCTTGGCACTGTCAGCGGCCCATCTGATCCAGCCGCCGTTCGAGATTCTGAATTATATTTCGCAACTCACGCAGTTCACCGCGTAGCTGTTCGATTTGTGGTCCAGGGCGAGCCATGCCAGCCGGAATGCGTGACTGAGGTCGTTCAGCGATGATTCTCTTGCCTTCCTGACCCACACGTTCAGCCAAATCAGGCAGTCCCGCGGCCTGGAGGTTCTCGATCGCCGCGCGCAGGTGGTTATGCCGGCGCTCGGCCTCAGCGCGCTCAAACCGCGGCGCCCCGACCGTATCACCCACGGCACGCCGTTCGCGACGCAATTCCTCTCGGACTTCCTTTTCCGGGCGCGGAGGCTGAGCCTCCAACTCGCGTCTGAGCTGGGCAAGTTTTTCTTTGACCTCGGCGGCTTGATCGGTTCTGCCGGCTTCCATTAGTTTTTTCATCTCAGCCTGCAGATCCGAGTACTTTTCCTTGAGTTCCTGGCGATGCTTCGCAGCC
>JAXDCU010000541.1:0-8740 GCA_034677645.1 Verrucomicrobiia bacterium | reverse complement strand
GCGAACGTCACCGTATTTGCGTTCATGACCACTTAGCCGCGCGGCCAGAATCGTATCCAGCTCCTGATCGGCGTTTGCGCGAGCAGGTCACGAAGCAACTGCTCAACATTGGCGGCCCGGGGCTCGTCGAGGCGTCGGCACAACCACGCGGTCCCCACGAAAGCCAGGAACGCCAGCAAAAAGAAAAGACTGAACCGGTTCAGTGCAAATCCCCAAAGCGCAACAACCCGGTCACCGAACGCGTCGATAACCAGACCCCACAGGATGGGTGCAACACCAAGGGTGACGTTGCTCACCACCGAGAAGAGAGCAAAAAAGTGGTTCCGGCCCATCACTGGCACAACGGTCATCGCCAGTCGTGTGTTGGACATGGCGAAGACGGCGTAGCCCATTCCCATCGCCAACTCCAGTCCCAGCACGCATTCCAGATTCGCACGCGGAACGGTTCCCGACAAGATTGTCCAGCCGGCAAGCACTGCCAGCCAACCAGCAATGCAGACCGTCAAGATCGGCTTGCTACCGTGACGGTCCACACGTGCGCCGAACAACGCAAACCCTCCCAGACCGCCAACATAGGCGCATGCCGTCACTAACAGAATCGTCCCCTCAGACATCCCGCCCGCCGCCTTGAGATAAGCCACGGTGAAAGCAGCGAGGCCGCCGTACCCAACCGCCCACGCCACGTTGAATGCGAGGAGTTTCTTGAACGGCGGATGCCGCGCGATTGCCTGCCACGGCACGCCCGGAGCGGCGCCAGCCGGCGGTTCCGGCCCAGCGGCGTCAGGGATGCGTTTCAGAAAGCCGAGGCTGATTACTCCCATCGAGGCGCTAAATGCAAACACCGCGGCGAATTGCCACGCAGCGGGGTGCGTGCCCAGGACCACGCCAGCCAGCATCAGCGTCAAGGCGCTCGCGCCGTTGACGCAGGCGGAATCGCGGGCCAGATAGCGTCCGCGCATGTCGGCAGGCACAAGCGCCGTTATCCACGGCAGCCATGCCGCGCTTGAAATACCGCGCGAGAGATTGAACCCGAAAAGCAGGAACAACAAGAGCCCGATCCTGCTTGCCGGCTCAAGAAAAGTGGCTGTCAGCGGAACGGCGGCGATCAGGAAAATAATCGTCACGCGCGTGCCCCAGCCGGCATACACGAACCGTTTATAGCCAACCCGCGAGATGTGACGTGCCGCTGGAATCTGGAAGACCACGAGCAGCGGCATCATTCCCGCTATGATCCCCAGCACCGTGGCGCTGGCTTCGAGGCTCTTCGCATACAACACCATCGGACTGCCAAGCACGATTTGAAACGAGAGCGCGTTGAACGTGGCAAACCAGTACGCGTTCGCCAGCCCCAGCGTCGCCCGTCTTTCGCGCGGGCCCGACGCGGCCAACTCGCCAATGCCATCAGTCCTTTTCATGTGCGAACGAATGATTCTTCTGGAAGTCAGGAGCGGAGCGGAATCGGTCCTTGCTGGTTTCGTCCACAGGCGTGACGTCGGACCCGAGCCCGGCATTGCCTCAGAGCGCTCACCGCGGCGAGAATGGCGCCAGAGATGTTCGCACTGCTATCCCTCAGCGCGGCGCGACCGCCACCATACGGCGACGCCGAAAGGATTGCTGGTGTTGCATGGCAGCGCCTCTCTCGCGCCGCGCCGTGTTGTGCCGGGTTCCTTTCATGGACTGCTTCTTTCGGGGAGCGCTGTCAGAAACAGTACGGGTATCGCTGAGGGCGGCTGAGAAGGCGGTTGGCGTGGTCGTCGCCAATGACCATCTCTTTAACGCCGTCCCATACCAGTTTCCGACCCAGAATGTACGAGAGGTTGCCGAGGTTACAGAGTGTGGCGGTGCGATGCGCGATCTCGATGTCCACGGCCGGCCGCAAGTGCCCTTCGCGGATCGATTTGAACCAGTCGGCCTTGTGGTTCATGTTGAAGTCCTCGTACTCGTCGGTGCGGTAGACCTCTTTCCCGCCCGGCGGGAGTTTGAAGTTGATCGCTTCCGGATTCGCGGGCCGATAACCTCCTTCCCATTCAAGCACGAGGTGGCCGTTCTCACCCCAGAAGACGTTTCCGAATTCGGTTTTGCCGATCTTGTTGCCGGGTTGGCCCCACTCGAGCGTCCAGTCCGGGTCTTTGAACCGGTAGACCACCTGCATTGTCACCGGGCAATCCCACAGCCCACGGGTTGGAGCCGCGCCACGCGCCTCCACGGTGAACGAAACCTGCCCGTCGGCGTCCATGCACCAAAGCACGGTGCTGAACTGGTGGGCGCCGCGGTCGCGAATCTGGCCGCCGCCTGACTCGAGCAGCCATCGAAAGTTGGCCGGGTGGTAGCGGCGGTTGAATGGCCGCCAAGGCAACGGCCCAAGCCATCGGTCCCAGTCCAGGCCGTCAGGTGGCGCGCTGTCCGGCACAGGTTTTTCGTCCACGGGATTCGCGTAGTGCCAGCAAGTGACCTTGCGGACGCGACCGACAATCCCGTTTCGGATGGCGCGGCATGTGTGCCATGCGCCTTTGGCGGTGCGTCCTTGCGCGCCCACCTGCACTGCCACCTTGTTAGCTCGTGCGGCGGCTACCATTGCCCTCCCATCGGCAACCGCGACCGACGCGGGTTTTTCCACATAGACGTGCTTGCCCGTTTGGCAGGCGTGAACAGTCTGCACGGCGTGCCAATGGTCCGGCGTGGCGATGATCACCGCGTCAATGTCATCTCTATCGAGCAGATAGCGGTAGTCTTTGTAAGTGTGAATGTTCGCCTTTGCGTTGTTCACCGCCGCCTCGAGTTGGTTCTCGTCCACGTCACACAACGCCGCCAGCTTCACCTTCCCCTCGGCCTGGAACCGCAGCATGTTGGCAAGGTGCGTCATTCCCATTCCGCCAAGTCCAATGTGACCAATCGTGAGCCTGAAAGCCGCGCCCGGTCGGCCAGGCCCGCCCACAACACCACCTGCGACCACTTCCGGAACGCGAACCGTTGCAATGCCACCCGCAACCGCGCAAGCGCCGCGCAGAAAACGACGGCGCGAGACTCTCACGCGCTCGGCACTCATGGAGTCTCCTTACCTGGCGGCCAACCCTGCAAATACCCGCCGCACGTACGCGGCGCTTTGGCGATGCGCCTCGACCGGGATCATGGTTTTGGGCGTCCCTTTCTCGACCGCGACCTCGAGCACGACATGCGGCCGCGCCTTGGCTCGCTTGAGTGCACGCGCCAGTTCCTCGTAGTCGATGTCGCCCGGACCAAACATCTCCGACCACACGCCGTCGCGAGACTGGCGGAGGTGGAGTTCTTTCACGCGGCTTCCGTAGAGCCTGACAATGTCAAACAGTGCCACGGACGAATTGCCCGACCCGCGGTATATCCAGTGCGCGTCAAGGCAGAGCCCGACAAGGCGCGGGTCGATGCCAGCCATCATGTGATGAAACTCGCGCGCCGCGTTGCGCAGCTCGATGTCGTGGTTGTGATAGGCAAGAGCCAGTCCCATCGCGGACAACTCACGTCCTAGGGTCTCCATCGCGGAGGCTTGGACGCGCAACTGAGCGTCGTCCTTGTTCTCCTGTCCGCCCCAGCGGATCGGGTTTGGATTCGTCACAATGATCCGTGTCCCGGCGGCTTTCGCGGCACGCGCGACCGCCAGGATTTGCGCGATGCTCTTTCGCGCGTCTTCCTCTGCATGAAGCGTGCTGTTGACGTAGATCGATCGCATACCAAGACCGTGCTTCTTGAGCAAAGGCACAAGGCGCGACAAGTCTTCGACGCTTCCGATGCCCGGCTCGAATCCGTCAACGTCACTGGCCGCGACATCGGCAAGACTCGTCTCGAGGTCGGCATTGAAGTCGCGCCCTTCGCGTTGGTAGAACACGTGCCACGAGTAAGCGTTTGACGCGAGGTGGAATCGTGAGCCATCTCGATCGGCGCGAAGTGGCGTCGCAAGCCCGCCGGCGGCTGCGGCGCCGGCGGCCAGGCCAATGTTGAGTAAGAAGTACCTCCGCGGCAGCACGTCATTTCTCATGGCCGCATCCAACCATTCCGAGCTGTCTGAATCAACCATTAGATGATCAGGGACCGAGTGGAATCGGTCCCTACCTGGTTCATGGGAATTACAAAGACGCCGGTTCGTTATAACTGCAATGTTCAGTGTTTCCGTGTTCAACATGTAGAGTCAGAAACCGATGTTGCCGGCTTTGGGCCTGCCAGGCAATCAGGTTGGCGCGGGCAGACCATCGGCCGCTAGGATTCTGACGTTGTTGCATTGATAGTAGTCAGCGTGGCATAACCGTCAACCAACTGGAATAAAGCGATGCATACGTTAGCGTTGTTGGAGCTGTTGTTCGCGTTGCCGCTCCTGGCAATCGCGCTGCTGGGCACCGTGTTCTGGGTCTGGATGCTTGTGGATTGCGCCATGCACGAGCCAACCGAAGGCAGCGACAAGATCGTGTGGGTGTTGATCATCCTCTTCACCCATTTCATCGGCGCCGCGATCTACTTTCTGGTTCGTCGGCCGCGCCGGCCGCGGGCGCCGTAGCGCCGTGGACGGTGGTTTTTAGCGCTTGTTTTTGATAGCGATCGAATGTTGAATACTGCACCGCACTGGAAGTGGAAGACTTGTTCGTGAGGACACCGAGAGCCGTTCGGTCTGATCGAAGCTTATGATCGTCTATGCCATCTGCCTTGTCGTGGGCCTCTTGTTCACCGTGGTAAGCGCCCTGGTAGGGCACTTGTTTGGCGGGGGCGACACCGACACGGACCTTGGAACGGGCGGGCATGCCGAGGCTGGATTCGATCACTCGGGCATGCCTGGGATGTCATTCTTCAGCCCGACGGTCGTGGCGGCGTTTGTGACTGCCTTTGGCGGGCTCGGAATCATATTCAGCCAGATCGAAGTGACCAAAAGCGTCTGGGCGAGCGCGCCATTGTCGATTGCCGGCGCCGCGGTGCTGGCGTATGCGGTACTTGCCGTGTTCAACGCGGTGTTTCGGCGCACTCAGAGTTCGAGCGAATCCCAGGTCGCCACACTGATAGGGCAGCCGGCTTCGGTGATCACGCCAATTCCTGAGAACGGCGTGGGCGAGATTGCGTATGTTCAATCCGGCACGCGCTATAGCGCCCCTGCCCGGGCTGAAAACGGCGCCGCGATCCCGTCCGGCAGCACGGTGCGGATCAAGCGAGTTGTCGGTTCTCAGTTCTTCGTGTCCGAGGAGAAACAACAGTGAACGCAGACCTCAAGCCATGAATCTTATCCCATTGTTCGCCGCCGGTGAGGTGCCGTGGATGACCATCATCGGCGTGGCCGCCATTTTCCTGTTCGTTGTGTTCATATTCGCAGGCATCTGGGCCAGCCGCTATACCAAAGTCGGCCCGAACCAAGTGCTCGTCATTTCCGGTCGCAAGAGAGCGATCACTGACCCGGACGGCACAAAGCGCCAAGTGGGCTTTCGTATTGTGAAAGGAGGCGGCGTGTTCGTCTGGCCGGTGCTCGAGAAGGTGGACATCCTCTCGCTGGAGCTTCTCACCATCGACGTGACCCAGCAACAAGACGTCTACACGGTTAAGGGCGTGCCGGTGCGTGTGGACGGCGTCGCTCAGATCAAGGTAAAAGGCGACGACGTCTCAATATCCACCGCCGCGGAACAGTTCCTGGGAAAGACGACCGAGGAAATCCGGACGATTGCGATGCAGACCCTCGAAGGCCACTTGCGCGCCATCCTCGGCACGATGACCGTCGAGGACATTTACCAGAACCGCGACGCTTTCGCGGCCAAGGTCCAGGAGGTGGCCGCGGGCGACATGGCGAACATGGGCCTGGGTATAGTCAGCTTCACCATCCGCGACATCCGGGATAATCAGGGCTACCTCGAGGCTCTTGGCAAACCGCGCATCGCCCAAGTCAAACGCGACGCTCAGATCGCCCAGGCCGAGGCCGACCGCGACGCGATGATCAAAAGCTCGCAGGCGGCCCAGGCCGGCCAGGAAGCTAAGTTCGCCGCCGACACTAAGATCGCCGAGGCCCAGCGGGACTATCAATCTAATGTGGCCCAATACCAGGCGGCGGTGAACCAGAAGAAAGCGGAGGCCGATCTGGCCTACGACCTCCAAAAGTACAAGACCGGCCAGCTCGTCAAGGCCGAGGAAGTCCAGGTCAATATCGTCGAAAAGCAGAAACAGATTGAACTGCAGCAGCAGGAAATCCTCCGCAAACAACGCGAGCTTGAAGCCAATGTCCAGAAACCGGCCGACGCCGAGCGGTACAAGGTCGAGACACTCGCCAATGCCAAGAAGTTCCAACTCGAGACCGAAGCCGCGGGCGCGGCTTCAGCCACGAAGGCCACAGGGTTTGCCGGCGCGGACGTTGGCAAGGCCGTCGGTATAGCCGAGGCCGAGGCGAACAAGGCCCGTGGTCTAGCCGAAGCCGCGATCATCGAAGCCCAAGGTAAGGCGAGCGCCGAGGCCATGCGGCTCAAGGCCGAATCCTTCAAGCAATACAACGAAGCGGCGGTTATCGAGATGATCGTGCGAGTGCTGCCGGAGATCGCGGCAAAGGTGAGCGAGCCGCTCGCCAAGACCGAGAAGATGGTGATCGTCAACAGCGGACTGGGGGCGGGCGGCGGTGCCAGCAAGGTCACTGGTGACGTCACTCAGATCATGGCACAATTGCCACCGGTGATCGAGAGTCTGACTGGCGTGAGGTTCGAGAAACTGCTCGAACAAGTGCCGGCCTTGCGCAAAGCGATGGGCAAAGACGAGAACAAGACATAGCCCAGCCGCGAGCCGGACCGGCGGAATGCCGCCGCATGGCGGTGATCGGGAATCATGGATGCGACGCATGTCATGTTAATCAGTGGTATGGAAGTGATGCTCTTGCTGATGACGCTTGTCCTGGTGCCTCTTGCGCTCTTGTGCGCGGCATTCTGGGTCTGGATGTTGGTCGATTGCGCGATTAACGAGCCAAGCGAAGGCAACGACAAAGTGGTCTGGATTCTGGTGATCCTTTTCGCCAACTGGCTCGGCGCGCTGGTCTACTTCCTGGCACGCCGGCCCCAGCGAAAAGCCAAGTACGGCAAGTGACAAAGACGCCCGGATGCGCTTGTTCGAAGCAATCGTGGATGCCAATCACCGGGCGTTGGACGGTGACGATCGAGCTGGCGTTCGCCCGTCCGATTTCACTGGAAGCCTGCCGATTGTGGTACTGACGTGTTTCGACCCTCGGTTGCACCCGTTGATGCCCGAGGTGATCGGCGTGACTGAAGCCGACTTCGTCTGGGTCACCAACGCCGGAAACGTCGTCACAAACCCGCTCAGCAGCACTGCACGTTCGTTGGCCCTGGCTTGCGCTATCCACGACGGAAAAGAGCTCGCCGTTGTGGGACACACCGATTGCCGATTCTTCCAGCCTTCGCGCTTCTTTCTCCCGGGCCGCCTCAAAAGCCGCGATTTCAACCTGGGCGCCGGCGAGTCTTACCTGGAGGACTTCCTGCGCAAGTGCGTGAACGAAGACGACAACGTGCGCCTGGCAGTCCAGAACCTCCGTTCAAGCCCGCTGATCGATCGCTCGATTCCCATCCATGGCCTGATTGTTGACACCGAGTCTGGCCGGCTCGAGTGGCTTGTGAACGGCTATGATGAACCGGATGCCGCACCGCCAAACCAGGAACCACTCCCCCCGCCAGGAGCGCCCATGGAGGACGACTTCAAGATAGGCGGCGGTCTTCCCCCAATCGGCAGCGGCTGATGTCAGAGACCGCCCCTTGGACTGGAAGCATCAATAGGAACGATGCCATGCAACTGTTTGACGCAATCCTAAAGGCCAATGAATCCTGGGTCCATGGCGACAAGAACGCCAAGGTGCCCCGCGCCGATTTCGCGGATTCGCTCCCGGTGGTGGCCCTGACTTGCGTGGAAGGCCGGGTCAATCCGCTGTTGCCGCATGTGTTGGGGCTCGAGGACCACGACCTGGTGCTGCTTCGCACACCTGGCAATGTAATAACCGGCGCGCTCAGCGGGACGGTGCGCGCGTTGGCACTCGCCTGCGCAATCAAAGAGTCGCGCCAGATCGCCGTGATTGGCCACACTGACTGTCTTGTTGGCAAAACCACCGTGCTGAAACTGACGGACGCATTGGCTGGGGCGGGTGTCGCCCGCGAAAAACTGCCTGAGAATCTCACGGAGTTTTTCGGTCTCTTTGCCAGCGAACGCCAAAACGTAATCAAGGCGGTCGATTTCCTGCGCCAGAGTCCAATGATCGGACCGAAGATCACCGTCCACGGCTTGCTCCTTGACATCCAGAGCGGACGGGTCGAGTGGCTCGTCAACGGATATCAAGCGCCAGCCGCAACAGTCTCCGAACTCAAGATTGAAGCGCGCATTGGCGATCGGGAGCTCATGCAAGCTAGCGTCCCCATGCCGTCATTGAAGCTTGGCGAAATGAAATTCCCAGACCTCAAGATCGGCGACGTCACCGTTTCAGCCAAAACAGGAACGACGCCGGCTCAGCCGATAAGCCCGCCCGACGCCTCATTGACGAGTCCCTCCGGAAAACCGACCAGCGACACGCAGCAGCCATCGGTCAGCCCACCCGATTGGCAGAAGGAACTTACAGAGCTAATCGGCCAGGTTGTCCGCGTACACGTGATCGGCAACGACATGAAACGTTACGGGCCTGCGTCCGTCGAGAAGCTCATCGAATGGATTGCCGAGAAACGAATCGGCGAGAACACGCCTGCCGTGATGGAAGGAACAAACGCCT
>JAXDCU010000540.1:0-7468 GCA_034677645.1 Verrucomicrobiia bacterium | reverse complement strand
AACTGGGCTCGCAGGTCGTCCGGGCGCGAAACGGACCGGAAGGCGGCGAGGACCTTGTCGAATTCGCCATTGTCCAGATCGGCACTGGATTTGGGATATCCGAGCGCGCGGCGATGGAGGCTGTGGCGCTCGATTCCGGCGTCCCGATAGGTGAGATCGGGCCGCGCGGCCGTAATGGCCCGCCAAGTCGCCGCCCATTCGCGCCAGTAAAGTTTGATCTGAGCCGGGGTCATTCTTTGTCTTTGGCAGGCGGGTTTGGCTCAACCATACTGTTCGGCTTCATCCGCAGTCTGGGCACGGATACTCTCCGTTGTTTTCGCAGACACACAGGTCGCCGCCGCAGTGGCACATGATGACGCCGAGGTTGCCGCACGTATCGCACCACTCGCGCTCCACCGAGTCGTCTTCGCTGGGCCGTGAGCATTCGTTTCCCATGCAGCCAGGATCGCCGCAAATAGGACACGGGCCAGCCGAACCAGGCGCTCCAGGCAACAGCCGCCCGCCTTGGGCTTCGGCTTGAGGTTTCTGTGATTCGTTGATCGTTCGCCTTTCCACGTCACGCTCAGGCGGCTGTGCCTGAGCTTGGTCGTTCGGCCTCCACCCCCATGCGGGCCAAACGGCGCGCCAGGAGGAGCCACGTGCGGCGGTAGGTCGGGGCCGCATCACTCCACATTGGATCTCGGACGGCCTCCCCGGTTGCCTCGCTCCTGCATTCCAAGGCCATGACGTAGAGTGCCCTGGCGTCTGCTGGCCGAACACGTCGCTGGAGCGAACTGCCAGGGGTCTGCTTTGGTTGACTTGTACTTTTCATGTGCGGTCGCTCAGATTGGGTCGTTCGGCGGATTGCGTCTCTGCCTGCAAAACAGCCCCCATGATTCCTGGATTGGAACGCCGAAGTCGGCGGCGATGGATGCCCGAATGTCCCCGACCTTCTTTTGCAGGCGGCGCATTTTCAGGTGTGCGGCCACGAAAGCGTCAATCGTGAGGTCGTCCATCGCATATAATTGCCGCGACCAGTATTCGCGCTCTTCCACGGCATAAGCCAGGGTCTTCATTGCGCGTTGGTGTTCTGGATACCGGGGATGCCGCCGAACGACGGCCACGCCGGATCGTCTAGTTTGGATAAAAGGTTGCATGAGTTGAGCTCGGCTCCATCATGCTCGAGTTTTCAGTTCTCTGTTCCATGCATCAAGGAACCGCTCCGTAGCCATGATGATGGGTTGGCGCACTCGTTTTTCAGTCGATAGCCGGGCATCGACAGTATGGAGGGCCCAGCTCGCGGTTCTGGGGCTCAAGCCCATAAGGCGCTCGATGCGCGCACAACTCCAACAGAGTGTTTCGTGCAGGAGATAACAGGTCACCTGGCGGGCGAAAGCGACCGGTTGCTCCTTGGTGGAGCCGAGGATTTCCCTGGCGCTGATCCCGAAAGCGCCTGCAGCGGCTTCGGCGGCCAGTTGGATGACAGGATCGAGCTCCTCATCAGTAGCTGGCAAGTCCAGCGCTGCGGCGGCGACCAAAGCGGTTTGGCCAGTGCAGCGGGAGTGATTTGGCGGAAGGAGTTTGTTCATTCCAGTTTGTCGGCCTGCTCGAATTCACGGAACAGGGCGTTGATGAGTTTCTCGGCGTCTCCCGCGACCGGGCGGATGACGATTTCGGTGCCGGCATCGGTGACCTCGCAGCCGAGGCGCTTGAGGTCGCCCGCGGGGAGTTTGACGATGGCCTTTTTGTTCGGAGTTTTCTTGATGTGCAGGAGCACATCGGTCTGATCGGGGAAGTGTTTCTCGATGAGTCGGACGACCTGGTCGGGATCGCCAAAGACGATCTTGCCCTTACCTTTTTGGAACCCGATCCTAATGCCATGCATGACCAACGTGCGCGGGCTCTCAAAAATGCCAGGCGCGCCGGCAATTTGGGCGGCCAGTTCATTGCGGCGCTCGGCCAAGGCGGCGGCCTCCCGCTTGAAGCGGGGAAGTGCGCCGCGCTTGAGGCGCTCGACCGACTCGTTCAATTCAGCGACGCTCGCAGCGAGGTCGGCGTGTGCGGCTGCGAATCGTTTGGTTGCGGTTTCGATGGTAACGAGTGAGATTTCCATAGGGTGTTTGTTGATGGTTTGTGGTTGTGGTTTTTACGGCTGGCGGCGCTGGCGCGCATGCAACACTTGAGAATGCTCCAGGCGCTGATGGCCAGGCATGCGGCGAAGAGCAGCACGATAACCAGTAGAGGCGGGTTCTGGGTCATATTCTCTCCCGGAGCAGTTGAGTGGCGCGTCGGCGGTTGCGGGCGATATCGTGACGCAACCATGGGGCGAGGTCGGGCACCTCGCGGCAGAGTTGGTCGATATCCTGGACCAGAGCGCGAGTGACGGCGCGGACGCGACCGGTGTGGTCGATATAGCGGCGCTCTTGGTCCAAGATGAACTTGGGTATGGCGATCGCAGGCATGGTGTCATTGGGTTGAGATGTCTTTGCGCACGCGGGCCAGGCCGTGAACGGCGTCGATCAACTCGCGACCGCCGGCCTCGCCGTCAGCGGCCGCGCGGGCTTCCTCGATGGCATCGGCCACGATCCGCAGGTTGAATCCTCTGCGGATGGTGGGAAGGATGGTTTCGGCCACGGCTTTAGCTTCGGTGCCCAGGTCAGCCTCGGCCTTCAGGTAATGGACTAGGTCTTTCAGGGTGGTGCCGCTGGCGTAATCGTCGAAGATGGGCTTCAGACACCGCCCGATAAATTGCTGGGCTTCGACAAGGCTTCCACTGGTGGCCGTGCGCACCCTGTCGAATTCCGTTGGGTACGCCAGGTAAACGAACCTGGCGGCGGTCTCGTCGACGAAGGTCCGAACCAGTTTCATGAGGGCCACGCCGCCTTCGTGTGCTTCGTCCACGATAACCGTGCGGGGCATGGCTTTTAGAAGGCTGATGACCTTCTCCTCCGCATCGGCCTGACCGGTCGTGGCCGGACCCTCGCCGAGGGCCCGCGCGATGGCGGCACACAGATGAATCTTCTTCTCGCGCCAGGTGGGCCGGCAGCGGACGTAAGTCCTGGAGGCGCGGTCTTCCTCGACGGCCCACCTGGCCCAGGTGCTTTTGCCGGTGCCGGTGCTGGCCAGGCAGACGAGGATTCTGCGGTCGTTGGTCTGGCCTTCCAGGCGGGCCAGCTTGATATCCATGGCCTCGGCGAAGGGGAGGTCTTTGAGGTAATGCTCGACGGGAGTGCCGCCGGAGAGCTCGACCTGGAGCGCGCGCATGTCGCCAGCCAGCTTGTCGAGGTTAAGGCCGCTTAGGTCGCCCTCGATGAGGCGCTGGCGCCAGGTCTTCGTGGACCGCAGTTGGCGATATCTCGCGACGATTTTGCGGTCCGAAAAGCCGCAGGCTTTCTGAATGCGCTGCAGTTGCTCAATCAACGGCCCGAACTCGGATTGGAACTGTTTGCTATCCATGGTGTATTTCCTCCGTTAAATGAGCGCCTCCTCTATGGCACTCGACCAGCGGGGCTCCGCCGGCTCGGGCAGTTGGAGTCGGGATCGGTCCAGCCGCGCGGTATCAATTGATACCCGATCCGGGGCCGGCCCGATGCCAGGCACGGCGGTGTCGGTCTGGATACGGACGGCATTGCCCAGACCGTCGCGGACTTCCGTGCACGCCACGCCCTGGCGACCGTCGGGCAGGATTGCCTGCGCGCTTCGGCGCAGGGCCTGAGCGTTTTGCTGGACTGCTCTGGCGCCGATGTCAGGATCGGCGCCGTAACCGAGCGCGCGCCGGGTGAACCGGGCCAGGCGGTCGATCTGCTCGAGTCGACCCAGGATGGCGCCGGCGGGGGCGTCGCGGTGGCGGGCGGCCAGGACGGCCACTGCCTGGCAATCGCTGGCGAAGGGGTTGAAGTGGAGATGGACTCGGGCGCGGTGCCAATCCAGCAGCCACCTGGCCGAGAAGGCGAACTTGACTGATATGCCCGGCAGCATGGGCACGGAGGTCTCGACGCACGATCCCTGGACTGTGAGCGGTTTGGTGATGTGCGGGGCGAACATCCAGTCGTCTTGCGGCGCAATGGGCCGCAGGATCGCAGGAGCTTCGCGCTGCCAGAATTCCTGTGGCACCCAGCGGCCGTAGCGCGAGGAGTGTATCCATGAGGCGTTGTGCTCGACGATTACCTCGCGCAACGCCCGCACCACCGCCGCGATGTCGAGGAAATGGCGGCGCGGGTCCTCCGCGCCGGCGCGGCAGCGTTCATAAAGGCGGTTGAGCTCTTCCTCTTCACCCCTGAACCTGCCCACTTGGCCGGGCAGCAACGAGAGCTTGGTCCAGAGCTTGTTGAAGATGAACTCGACAACTTTTTGATGCGGGCTGTCCACGTGCTGGACGGCCACACCGGCCAGATCGAGCGCGCGGTGAATCAGGTGGGCGGCGCTGATGCCTTTCTCGAGCACCATGGCGCGGGGCCGGCCATGTTCGAGGAACGTGTTGTGGAGAGTGGCCGTGATGTCCTCAGCCCGGTAGCTCGACCGGGGTCGGGCGGTGTAGGAGAATCCCGGCAGGTAGTAGGAGCGATGATCGGCCACAAGCAGGAATTGGAACCGACCAATGCACACGCCAAACCGCTCCCAGCACTTGTCGCCAGGCCGCTCCAGGCCGGGCACGATGCACACGAAGTTGATCGTGGCGTCATCAATGGTCCACCATTCGCCCGGCCGCACGAACCGCTCTTCGCGCGTTAGTTCGTCGCGGGTGAGCTGAAGTGAGCCGGGGGAGTTTATATAGTCGAGCCAGGCGTCGCGCGGGGCGCGCAGGCTCCGCACGGTCGGCTCGGGCAGGGCCAGGTGCCGACGCAACCGTTCGGTCAGGACCGGCTTGCCCTCAGCCTGGCGGGCGAGCACCAGATCAGCCACGGCGGGGCGCAGGAGGCCGCGCTTGGCCGCCACGCGCACGGCTTCAGGGAACGAGCCGGAGGTGCTCGTCCTGTTGGATTCGAGCAGAGCCGCCTGGATGGCACGCGCTTCTTCGAGGGTGAGTTCGATCTTGGGGGCGCGTCCGCTCCGGTGCCAGCCGGGGCAGAGGTCCTGAGCGCACGGTTGCTGGATGTGCCGGACTGAGTTCATCCACCTCCAGAGAGTTGTCTTGGCTACCTGGAGCTGGAGCGAGAGATCGTCCCAGTGCAGGCCGTGGGCGCGCAGCTCGCGCGCGCGCATCACGGCGCTGAGCCGGCGCGCGCCCGCGATGAGGGCGGCGGCCGTGGGCTCAGGCGAGCGGCCGGGCGCTGTTTCAGGAGGGCATTTGACAACCTCTCGTGGGCTCTCCCCACGCAGCATGGCGTCCGGTACACTCGGGATTTGAATTAAGCCCGACTGAAGCGGGTCTGTTTCATGAGGAGTATCGAATCGAAGCTCCCGTCCCGCGTTCTCCGCGGGCACCATGAACCTGCTACCCCAGCCGGGCGAAAGCTGCGGCGCGAAGGAGCAAGGGGCATCATTCTGTGATGCGCCTGGGCAGCAGCCGCGCGCCGCATGGACCGGCGATGGCTCAGGCTCGATCGAGCCGGGCTCGCATCGATCATTGTTGGCTGCCGAATTCATGATAGTCCGCCTGCATTCTTGACCTGCTCCCCAGCCGGTTCAGTCTGTGCGTATGAAATCGGACGAACTTCGGAAAACAGTGACTCAGCATACTGAGATGATTGTTGGAATGACCGCTCGCCTGATGTTGCTGGAAGCTCAGATGCAAGGCTTGATAGAAGAACTGACCATGGCACTGCGTCTTGCGGGGCTTGATGTGTCGACGTTTCTTCAGAGGATGGAGGCCAGGAAAAGATCGGCAGCGGAGCGGGTCCTAAAGCGGGATTTCGGGCTACAGCCTCCAGCAGATCAGTGATCTCGTCGGCGGAGGCGAGAGGATTCCTGGCGGCGTGCAAAACGTCGGCCCACGTAACGCGATTAGTTCTCTTTAGTGTCATAAGCCGTCCTCTTGCGCCACTCGGTGGTAGTGGCGCGCCGTAATTCATCTAAGAGATCGTCCGGCATCGCGGCCACGCTGGCGCGGACGGCCTTGGCCGCCTCGGCCTTGTGCTCGGCATCGAACTTCTGCCAGTAATCGTAGCGCTGGCCTAGCGTGGTCCACCCTTCGGCGAAAAGCTTGAGCTGGCGATCCGCCCCGCGCGGCCTGGCGCCGGTGTGGGGCGGGCAACCCAGACCGTCCTTGCGGGCGCGGTCGAGCATGAAACCGACCCCGGCGAGCGCGCCGCCCAGGCTGATGGGATGGTCCTCATCGAAAACGGCACGCTCGAAATAATCCTTGAGCGAGTGACGCTCTTTGGGGTCCAAGCCCCACTTGGCCAGGTTCGCCGCTGTGTCGGCCGAGCTGAATAGGAAAAGGTCATGCTGGTGCTCGTCGAATTTGCGGCGAAGTTCGGCGGATTGAGCGATCAACCGCGGGCTTAGGCCCAACTGGAGGGCGTAGGATTCGGCCGTGTCGGGCAACGTTGGCAGGCGGCCCCCGGAGCGCAGCATATTATCACGTGCGAGGCACCCTTCCTTAAAAGCCGCGATGAGTATCGGCGCGGCGCAGTAAGCCAGTTGGCTCTTCGTGAGATTGCGGCGCAACAGAAGCTCTCGCAGAACAATGGTAGGAATTTCCTCGTTGGCTACTTGACGCACCGGGACCTGGTCCAGCCCTGCGGCTATGGCGGCCAGCCGCCTGGTTTCACCATCCACCACGAGGTCATCAGTGGTGATGAGGAGCGGGTGCTGGATGGCGTGTGACTTGATGTCTCCGACAAACGCCGTCCACTCGTCAGTTCCCCGTTTCCAGCGTGGGAACCGGCGGATGAGCGGGTGAGGCGAGAGGTCTTTGGGATTGCGAGTCATGGCGAGTTACCTTTTCGCCACCAGCGCCCACGCCTTGGCTATGAGGAGGGCCGCCACAGCCACCGCCACCGCGTTGAGCCCCTGCCTGCGGGCGGCCAGCACGCAGCAGAGAATCAGAAGTGTGTATGCGGTGACCGCGGGACATAAACTCCACGGACTGGGCTTGGATTTGAACATCAGGTCGTTCTCCTTTTGAGCAACTCAACTTCACTATTAGGGGAGATCGAGAACGGTTTTGCCTTCACCCTGAACGCGCGGCCATTTATCTCCACGCGCTCCTTGCTGAGGGGCTGGCATAGCGCCCGTGGACGGCGGGTATGCTGTGGAGCGCTTATGAACCACAAACACCTCCAACTCATCCACGGACGCCCCGAGGTTCCTACTGATCCGGCGAAGCAGTTCTTTCGTGAATTGCAGATGGCCGTTCATGTTGCCCGCACCAGCCTGCCCAAGGGGAAGCAACTCGTAGTCGAGTGTGCTGGTCTCCAGGTCGGCCTCTTTGCCCTGCGAGATAGCCTTCTCGTGGTCGAAGGCCGCGACGGCGCCGGAGTCAACCGCGCGATCCTCGGCCATTACACGGCCCTGCCGTTCAGCCTCGAAATACGGGCAGAAAATC
>JAXDCU010000539.1:0-5022 GCA_034677645.1 Verrucomicrobiia bacterium | reverse complement strand
AATCCTGGCTGGGACCCCTCTCACCCGGAACGCAATGTCCCGGCGAGTGTTTATTATCGCAGAATCGCCGAGATAGACACGGCTGTGGTGTGCGAGTCAGCCAGATGGGGCGATAACCAGCGCCCGGACCAGCCATATACCCGCAACGTTGAATGGCTCACGGAGCTCAATTGGCTGAGGACTGACTACTTCCCGCGGCGATCCGGCATCGTGTTGAATCAACTCCGCAGCATAGGTCTCTATCCCGGCGTTGCCGCGCCGTCCTTCAGCCAACATGGCGGCTATGTGCCGCGCAACTTCGCGCTAACGATGAGCGCCCCGGCCGGCGAGACATACTACACTCTCGACGGTTCTGATCCGCGCGTCCCCGTGACAGGCGTAGTGTCAGCCACAGCCAAGCGTTTCGATTCTGGCGTCTCGGT
This sequence comes from Verrucomicrobiia bacterium, assembly GCA_034677645.1. Taxonomy (GTDB): domain Bacteria; phylum Verrucomicrobiota; class Verrucomicrobiia; order Limisphaerales; family J093; genus JAAYVR01. The sequence continues at coordinate 4,600 of JAXDCU010000539.1, read as the reverse complement.
TCTCCTTGTCGACAGCACTCTCGTCCGCGCGCGGGCTCTCAGCGGCGGGATTTGGAGCGCCCTCAACGAGGCGACATTTGCCGTGGCGGAAATCGCCTCTCACCTCAGGCCCACTGAGATCATGTACCACCCGCCTGAAGGAGAGGCTTTTGAGTTTATCGAGCTAATGAATACCGGCCGCGTGCCATTCGACGCGAGCGGGCTCGTACTCGACGGCATCAAGTACGTTTTCCCCCCTTTCAGTGTGATTGGTCCCGACGAGATCATAGTGCTCTGCCCAGAACAGGACGCCGCGGGATTCAGAGCCATTCACCCTGGTACGCGAGTGTTTGGTTCCTATTCCGGCGCGCTGGCCAACGAAGGAGAGTCTCTCGCGCTCAGAACTCCGTATGGCGGCACGCTCTGGAGTTTCGAGTACGGAGACGGCGGTCCATGGCCACTCGAGGCAGACGGCGCCGGTTTCTCCATTGAGGTCATGAACCCATTAGACGATCTCCGCGCGCCGGCGAACTGGCGACGGAGTTTGGCGATTGGCGGTTCGCCCGGAACTTGGTCGGAACCGAAGCCTCCAGGTCCAATCCGGCTTAGCGAGCTGACGGCCTGGAGTGGTGTCGATCCCACCGGACGTGACGCCATGGTGGACTGGGTCGAACTGCACAACGTCAGTGAAATCGAGGTTGAGTTGGAGGGATGGAGTTTGACCGATTCGGGGGATTCTCGGTGTTTTGTGTTTCCCGCTGGGACGCGTCTGGGCGCGGGCGGCTACCTGATTGTCTGGTGCGATGGGGACGAAAGCTCCACGGGTTTTCACGCGGACTTCGCGCTCGAACGCGAAGGCGAAAGCCTCTTCCTGTACGACGATCAAACGAACCGGATTGATGGCGTGTCTTTCGGGCCGCAAATTCAAGACTACTCTATTGGACGTGGGGCCGATGGCAAGTGGCACCTGAGTCAGCCCACGCCGGGCGGCGAGAACCTGGTGGCCGTGGCGGTTTCGCCCACTAACCTGGTCATTAACGAATGGCTGGCCAATGCCCTGCCAGGCGAGAGCGATTGGATAGAACTATTCAATGAATCCATGGACGGTCCCGCGGCGCTGGATGGCCTCTATCTGGCCACGAGCAACTCGCTTTGCCGGATTTACCCGCTCTCATTTGTCAGTCCGGGCGGATTCATCAGGTTCTGGGCCGATGATCGCAGCGAACCATGTCATGTTCATTTCAAGCTCCCTGCTGCTGGAGACATGATTGCCCTGTATGACGAGGCTGGTTTATTCGTCGATCGAGTCGGCTACGCGGCGCAAATCGAGGATGTGTCCATGGGCCGTTTGCCTGACGGCTCCGCGCATGTGATAACCTTGGGTGCTCAGACCCCGGGAAATCCAAACAGCAACGACAAGGCGGCGTCTGATCGCGATAACGACGGTCTGTCTGACCAATGGGAGCAAACAGTTGGTCTCGATCCCAGACAACGTGGCGGGCCTGACGGGCCCGGCGGTGATCCCGACCTGGACGGTCTCACTAATCTCCAGGAGTACTTTGCTGGGACACACCCAAACAACGGAGCCAGTCGCCTCCAGTTCGAAAGCGTGATTGCCGGACTTGATGGGATTCTTCTGAAGTTCCAAGCCGTTGCGGGTCGGCGGTATAGCGTCGAGTATTCAGACGGATTTGTTCCCGCTCTGTGGCATCTGGTGGGCGAGTCTGAAACCGCGGCTGAATCTGGCCCTGTCGAAGTACTTGACGCGCATTCCGCGGCAACCGGGCATCGGTTCTACCGGCTGGTTGTTACGGCTGCCGCCCAGCCATGAAACCCACGAGGCGCTTTCCATGAACCGGCAAAACAACCACCACAAAGCGCACGATGACCACGGAGGTTCCTAGTAGCTCTTACTCGGTGGTCTTCGCGGCCTTCGTGGTTAAGCATCTGGTTCATAGACCCAAAGCGCGTTCTCTGGAACGTGGAGGCTCCCCATGAACCGGTAGGGACCGATTCCACTCGGTCCCTGATTCCTCCCAACAAATGGCGACGCAGTGGAACGCGTCCCCCTACCGGCTTCAAGGCCACAGACCACGTTCACACGAAGAAGCAGACTCACGATGCAGGAGTCGGAGGTACTTCGTTGTTGTGCGCGACACTTCGTCAGCCGATTCATCGAGGAACTCGATTCGAAAGTGACGCAGGCCCAGCGCCAGCATGGCTGGAATGTGTTCACCGGTACCTTGTACGCGCGCGTTGAAGACTGTGTTGCGGCAGCCAATATCCGCGATGACCGTGTGTTGGGCGCCGACGCGGTCTCGCAGTTTTACCGTGTGGCGAGCGCAGGGGCGTCCGCAGTCTCCGTGGTCGTGGCCTTTTGAGAGAAGGGAGCAGAACAGACAATGCTCCATATGAAACATTGGCATGTGGAGGTGGATTGTGGCCTCGAACCAGGCGGGCGGCGCAGCCCGGAGCAGGGCGTCGAGCTGTTGATAATCCAGATCGTAGGATATGGTTAGCCGTTTGAGGCGGAATTTGGTTTTGAAATAGTCCGCCGCGAGAGCGTTTGCGATGTTTAGAGAATAGTCGGCAACACATCGGTCGCTGGCGAAAAACCGCAAATGATCGTAGTTGCGGATTAGGAAACCGTCCGGGTTGGAAGAGCGCGCTAACTTCAGTATCCAGTCCTCGCCGGGTTTGAAAATGCGTGGTGGCGCGACGAACACGGCGGGGTGAGCCGTTCTGGCTTGGTTGTTCTCGCCCAGAGTCTCGTCACTCGATTGAACTGGCTTTGTGGTCTGGAAGCCGGTTGAGACTGCATTTCGTTCTCGCTCGGTTCGCTCGCTCCAGCCGTGGCACGCGCGGACGGCATCCTGGTACTTTCTGGGGTCCTCGAAATCGCAATAGACGGTTTGCACACCGGCGCGCAACACGGCATCGAGTTGGGCCAGATTGCGAACCAGGACAATCAACTCAGGGTGTTGCTTAATGATTGTTCTTTCATACGCGCCGGAGGAGAGGGCACCACACTCGCTCGCCGGCGCCGTCACAGACCACTTTTTCGGTGTTGCCCTGCGGTTCTGGAGTTCGGCTACGGCTTTTCGGCGCATCCGATTCAATTCACCGACAGGCAAGATGACGTCGCCAGAGAGTTGGTTGCTCAGGCCACCCAGCGTGAACGGAGTTCCTCCAAGCCTTGATAACTGGGACCGAAGACGCTCCGTCGTGATCGGCGAATTCTCGGCTTCGACAAGCGGCATGGCGGACTTAACGCGCACCGTCACGCCTGACTCGTCTTGGACGATGATCAGTAAAGGCTGTCCCCGCGAACCCTGAACCTGCATCCAGACAGGGCGCTGGAACCTCGGTGTGTTGCCTTCAAAACTCTGGCGCAAACGGCGATCCAAGTCCGGGTCGTTCGTCTTCCACACCTTGTCGCCGACTCGAACGCGCGACAAGTCGACGGCCTCGCGACCGAAGCCAAGTTCAACGTATGACTGAACTGATTGCTCCCGAGGATGGTGGTCTTGGGGCCGCATGCGGCGCGCGTCGGATTCGCCGATGCTGGGCCGGGCGGGGCGAACACCATAGACCCTGCCGCCTTCCTCGGGCTCTTCTGGTCTACCGGCGTCAAATACGACTCCGTCGCCCGGTTTGAGTTGGTTCTCGATCGCCACCACGACGCCGTCGACAAAGACACGAACGACTTGCCCAAGATAAACGCCGCGTTTCTTGCTGAAGCGTCCGTGGACGAGTTCGCGATGATTGGCGCCTCGAAGCCAGCCCGGGCAGAGACCGCGTGAGAAAGCCATTTCGATGTCGTACTTGCGGGTTGCTTTCGCTGTCTTTGGGGCGCCGCGGTCGCCCGAGTCTGCGGAAAGCTGTTGGCCGCCGGGCAACAGCTCGTCCAGGGCCTGCCTGTAAATGCGGGTTATGTTGGCAACGTATTCAGGCGACTTGAGTCGGCCCTCTATTTTCAGAGAATCGACGCCAGCGCGAACAAGGTCTGGCAGCAGGTCCAATCCTACCAAGTCCTGGGGACTGAGGAGGTAGCGGCGATCGCCGAGTTGGAGATGTCGTCCATCGCGGATCAAGTCGTAAGGCATGCGACAGGCTTGGGCGCATTCGCCTCGGTTTGCCGATCGGCCACCCAGCGCTTCGCTGGTCAGGCATTGCCCCGAATATGCTACGCAGAGCGCGCCATGGACAAAAACCTCGAGCTGCACTGGCGGTACGCTGTGGCGGATGGCTGAGTGGATCGCCTCGATGTCGCCGATGCTGCATTCCCGCGACAGAACAGCGAGAGAACATCCCAGGTCGCGTGCGAACTCGACGCCGGCGGCACTGGTGATTGTCATTTGCGTCGAGGCGTGGATCGGGAAATCCGGTGAGATTAGTCGAACCAGGCGGGCAACTCCGACGTCTTGGACGAGGACAGCGTCCGTGCCGGCGTCAATCATGGCGCGAAGGTCATTCTCCGCCTCAGGTAATTCGTCTTCGAAGACGAGCGTGTTAAGACACGCGTATCCGCGCACGCCGCGGCGGTGAAGAAACTCAATCAGCTTTGGCAAATCGTCGCATGTGAAGTTGTCGGCGCGATTGCGGGCATTGAATCTGCGCA
>JAXDCU010000538.1:0-3208 GCA_034677645.1 Verrucomicrobiia bacterium | reverse complement strand
AAATTGTATTCCGCAACCGCTTTCTTCTTCTCCGCCTCGGGAAGCTCTTTCTCCTTGGACATGCCCGCCATGCCAACAAGCACTATTCCGACAAGCGAAATCATCACGCCAACCAACGACGCGTTTGCCGCGGCGGTGCCGAAGAGTTTCTGCAGGTTACCCGACAGTATTGGCGGAACGAGCGTGCCCGCCGCGGAGCAGAGACCGCAACCTATCGCCAGGCCCAGCCCGACGCCGAGGTAACGGATCATCAGACCCCACGTGAGGCCGCCAACGCCCCACATCGCGCCGCAGGCGGCGCAATACAAGAGCTGGCGGCCGGGGGCCTGTTTGAGCACCGACACCACGTTCGGCGACGTGCTCAGAGCCAAGACCCACGGCACAACAAGAAGCCCGAACACGGCATAGATGAGCCAGTAACTCTCCCAGGCCCAATCTTTGACTTTCTTGAACGGGAGGTAGAAAACCGCGCCGGCCAGTCCACCCAACACGAAGATTGTCACACCCAGCGCGGGATTGGCGGTTTGAACTGCGTCGTTCATGGCGATTCCGTTGTTTCAGCGCCGCCACCAGCGCGTTCTTGCGCCGGTGGCGTCTAGTGCCAGTCTCTTCTTGTTTGTGCTCCGGTTCTCCACGTGGAAGGCGTTCCTCGAATGGAGCAGTCCACACGACCGAAGCGTAGGAGCTACTGCCGTTTCGACAAAACGTTCTTCTCGTACTGTTTCACGTCGGCCAGCCAGGCCTCGCCCGCGGGAACGCCTTCACGGATGCAGTAGTAATCCCATACTGCTCCGAACGGCATCGATTTGGCTTCCTCTAGCAGCGCGAGCCGTGTTGTGTAATCGCGTTCAGCTTCAGCCTTCTTTAGCAAATCGATGGGAACGAGCAGGGCGAGCAGCAACGCGCGGATCATGTTGCGACTGCCAATTGTCCAGGCGGCCACGCGATTGATGCTGGCGTCAAAGTAATCGAGCCCAATCCGCACGCGCCCCAGGTAATCGCCCCACACGATCTCCTGCGCGATGGCCTCGAGGTCGTCCGTCAGAGTCACGACGTGGTCGCTGTCCCATCGCACGCCTCGGCTGACGTGCAGCGCGATCTCGGGCAGGAAACAGAGCACGGATGAGATTTTGTCCGCGATGCCTTCGGTCGGGTGGTAATGGCCGGCGTCGAGCGTGAGCAGTATTTTGCGGCTGACGGCGTAGCCGAGGTAGAACTCATGCGAACCCGGCGTGTAGCTTTCGGCGCCGATGCCGAACAGTTTTGGTTCGACCGAATCGACGTTATGTTTGGGGCTGATTCTTGGTTTGAACACGGCGTCGAGGGACTCGACCAACATCTCACGGGGTCCGCGGCGGTCCGCTGGCGTGTCTTTCATGCCGTCGGGAATCCACAAGTTGGTGAGGCACGTCTTGCCGAGCGCCTTGCCGATGGCCGCGCCGATCTCTCGGCAGCGGATGCCGTGCTCGATCCAGAACTTGCGAATAGACTTGTTCGGGTGGGTGAGCGTGAGCCCCCCGTCCACCTTCGGATGCGCGAAATAGGTCTGATTGAAATCCATTCCGATCTTGAGTTTCTTTGCCCAGGAAATCCAGTTGCGAAACTGGTCCACGCCTATGGCGTCACGGTCAACGCGCTTCCCGTCCATTTCGGCGTATGAGGCGTGGACGTTGAAACGGTGTGTGCCCGGCACGAGAGACAGGACCTTTTCGAAGTCGGCGCGCAACTCGGCTGGAGTTCGGGCTTTGCCCGGGTAGTTCCCGGTTACAGCCAGACCACCTCCAAGCTCCATGCCTGCGTTTTCGAAGCCGCCAACGTCGTCGCCCTGCCAGCAGTGGATTGAAATCGAAACGCCCGCGAGGCGTTTCATTGCTTGTTCAGTGTCCACGCCCTGAGTGGCGTAACGTTCGCTGGCCAGTCGGTATGTCTGTTCAATCTTGCGAGTCGATTTCATGGTTGGAGTCCGAAGTGTTGCGCGGTCGCCAAGTCGCCGTCCTGCTAATTCATGCGGCGTCCTCAAAATACCAAAACCCCGCCTGCTATTGCCAACGAAAACATTGCGAGAAAGGACCGAGCCAGGGTCGAAGCGCGATCTCATCGTCAGAGTCCTGGCAAGCGGCGGCCAGAAGACTGGACGTCCTTAGGCAACACAGCGCCGCCCCACGCTTGGAAATCCGCCGGCCATCCCGTTCGAAATCGTCGCTCCCAGCCTGGACACTTCACACCCTGATTAGCCCGCGAAGAGCCAGCACCTTCAGCAACACAGCGCGAACTTCACTTCCGTTTGAGGGCCTTGAGAAGTTCGTATGCCTGCCTCGCATTAGGATCGCCTGCTTGTATAGCCTGAATCAACTGAGCTTCCATGCTCACGAGCGAGCCGTGCACCGCCATACCCTGCTCGAGAGTGAGGTCTTGCTGGCTGCGAATCGACTGAAGCGATGCGACGGCCTGTTGGTATTGCCCTGACTCCATGGCGTTGGCCGCGGCTCTGGCCTGCTCAGCCATGTCGCTGTCAGCCTGCGCGAAGGCTTCTTCGAGTTGCGAGGCCGCGGCCTTGGGACTGCGCGTTTCGATACGGGCGTCATTCGTGCTGCGGCGGCAGCCGGTAATCGCGATGGCGGTAGCAACAACCAGCCAGGCAACAGTCATCTGTGTCTTCTGAATTCTGATCTGCATAAGAGACATCTGTTCGTTCCGGTCACATCGCGGTGGGCTGGGTTGGAACTCGCTCGTCAGTCGCCGCGAGTGGACCCTGGGTTGCACCAGAACAGACCGGGTCGGACGCCCGGATACCCTCCAATACCGGCCTCCTGGTAGTACTTCTTGAACTTCATGAATTCCGTGTTACCACCAAACATGCCCATCACGGACCCGCTGTTGTGGCGCATTGTTACTCCTTCATCCGGTTCACTGGCCGCGTTATCCCAATTGGACGGCAGTTTCTCGTCGGCCTCCCAGTACAGCATGCGGTCCGGCATGAAGTCAGACATGCGGTACGTTGTGTAGGCGCCGCGGGGCCCAGTCGAGTAACCTGACACAGCGCCGTTCATGATGTAACTACCCACCTGCATCTCACGAAGCCGGAACTGAACGGTGTTGGTTTTGTCCACGGGGCACCAGTAAATCTGGCGGGCGTTGTTGTAAGGCCAAAGCTGGCCCAGTTCGACCGTGTGCTGAGGGCGGTTTGTGCGCGTGCGCGTGTACAACC
>JAXDCU010000537.1:0-3062 GCA_034677645.1 Verrucomicrobiia bacterium | reverse complement strand
AGCGACCCCAGGCGAGGTGGTGATGGTGTGCGATGCGGCGTGGGAGGGGAGCGGCTGCGGATACGAGACCGTGTTCCGCGACGGCCCTCTCATCCGCATGTACTACATTGCCGCGGACCTGACCAGCGCCGACGGCACGAAGCTGGCCTCGCGACCGATCTTCGCCTGCTGCGCCGAGAGCCGGGATGGCGTTCACTGGGTGAAGCCCGATTTGGGGCTCTTCGAGTACGGTGGGTCGAAACACAACAACATCGTGTGGTCGGCCCCCAGCCTGGACAACTTCACGCCGATGAAGGACCCGAACCCGGATTGTCGTCCGGGTGAACAATACAAGGCGGTGTCCTCGGGTCCGGGTGGGCTGTGGGCGTACAAGTCGGACGACGGTCTCCATTGGTCGCCGTTGGCGGACCAACCGATCGTCACCAAAGGAGCTTTCGACACCCAGAATAATGCTTTCTGGGACCCGCTGCGCCGTCATTACTGGTGTTACTTCCGCGACTTTCACAACGGGATTCGCGACATCCGCGTGTCCACCTCGCCCGATTTCCGTACTTGGACCGAACCCGTCTTGCTGCGTTACCCTGACGCGTCCGACGAGGCCCTCTACACGAACCAGATTCTCCCGTACCACCGTGCCCCACACCTTTTCCTTGGGTTTCCCACACGGTACGTTGAACGCCCATGGGGGCCTTCGATGAATGCCCTGCCCGACCGGGAGCATCGCCAGCGGCGCATGAAGTTCCACCCCCGCTATGGCACGGCCGTGACCGACGGCCTGTTCATGAGCAGCCGCGACGGCCGCACGTTTAACCGCTTCGAGGAGGCCTTCCTCCGCCCCGGGTTGGAGCGCCGGGACAACTGGGTTTACGGCGATTGTTACCAAAGCCTGGGCCTGCTCGAAACCCCAGCCGGCGATCCCACAGCCCCGTCGGAACTGACCTTCTATGTGGGCGAGAACCATTGGAAGGGCCCCAAGCAGCTCCGCCGCTACACGCTGCGCATGGACGGCTTTGCCTCGCTCAGCGCCCGCGGTCGCGGTGAGTTCCTGACCAAGCCCCTGACCTTTCGAGGCAAGGAGCTGGCGCTGAACTTCTCCAGCTCCGCCGCGGGTCACGTGCGCGTCGAGCTCCAGGATTGCGGCGGTCGCCCGCTTCCCGGCTTCGAGCTAGCCGACAGCGATGAACTCTTCGGCGACACGCTCGAACGAGTGGTGACCTGGCGGAACAAAGCCGACGTGAGCGCCTTGGCTGGGCGCCCCATCCGAGTTCGGATGGCCATGCGCGATGCGGAGGTCTACTCCTTGAGGTTCCAGCCGTAAGCCCGCCGCCCGTGGCGGAAGAAAGACCGCCTTTGGGGCATGGTGGGTTGCCTGGTTCATGGTTCAGGGACACCGATGCGTTCACTGGGTCGGAGCGCGGCACGACGGTCCCGCCGCATGGGTTATGAAGAAGCTCATGAGGCCGCTTTACGAATTCGGAAGGCGTGGACGAGTTCCGCCTGGTGCCCCGGCTTTCGGCGAGCCGCAGCAGCAGCCCAGTGAGCATCGAGTGCGAGGGCGCCGGCCAACTGCAACTCGCGCCTGCCGTTGAAGGCCCCTGGGATCCCATCCCTGGCGCAGCCAATCCGCACTTGTCCAGCGACCAACCGGCGCAGTTCTTCCGGGTGAAGGTGCAGTGAAGCAGCGGCGGTTTGCGCTCGCGCTTGCCCGGAAGGCGCGGGGTTTCGCCCGCCGTCAAATGCGTTACTCAACGTCAGGTGCCGGCGGCCACGCTATGGGGGCGGCCGCCTTTGCCGGCAAAGCGGCACGCTGAGGCGGAGAGCTGCCAATCCTGCCGACACTTGCCGACATTTGACACCGCGAAGTGCCCTCCGGCTGTACCGGAGGCCGAGAACGTTCAACATGCATCTAACCCTCGTAAACATTAGGCGCTCTGCCGTATTACCCGTTCTGCAAGAAGTGTGAGGGTTGTCTGTGCGGCACAATACGACAGGTGGCTGCGCCTGCTCGCGCACGGTGAGAGACGAATTACATCCCTCGAATCCACATGCTGACACCCAGCGATCCAATTACCAGCGTGAACACGCGATTCCCCTGATTCAGTGCTCTGTCCGGAACCGCATCCAGACACCGTGTCCGTGATAGGCCGCCGTCAACCGCTCAACCCGGCCAGAGACCTCCACGGTGCAGAGGTCGGAGCCACGCGAACCGACCGCTTTCAGGGGGATCGTGACACTGAATGGCGCTGGCGTCGCCTCGGCGCGGATCTTGACGGTTGCCGCACCCCGGAACCGTTCGCCTCCGGGGTCGGTGACCGTGGCTTCCCATCGCGTTTCGTACTCTTTCCACAATGCCGTACTGAGGCCTTCGAGGGTGACGGTCTTGTCGTCGTTCGCCCCACCCAATCGCGCTCGGAGCACCCCGACGCGCACCCTTGCCGCTTCCTCATCCTTCTCCCCTGCGGGACTGACACCCTCCGCCCACGCCGCTTGAAGTGGAAAGTCAAGCCATCCGCCGCTCGTGATTTGCTTACGCACGCCGATGGGCGCTTGATTCACAGCCTGCACGGCGGCCTCCGTGCGGCGCGCCAGTTCCTCCAATTCACGGAGTGCGGTGTTATCCACAGAGCCTGTCGGCAGCGATGTAACAGTCCCAGTGGACCCGGAGCCTTCACGGCGGAAGCGGCTCTGGACTCGATCCAACAGCCACACACCCGCCCCGGTGAAGGCGAACCGCGCCTCCATCTCGATGGCGTCTTCGCCCTGGTCTCGTTCGTACGGGATCAGGGCCCTGATGCGCAAGGGAAACCCGCGCCCTGGCTCGGAGCCCGGCGGCGAGACGGTGTAAGCGTCGAACCAATAATGTCCGACGAGCCGCCCGCTCCCGTCGTAGTCGCGCTCCTCGATCAACCGGTCCGTCGCGCGGTCGATGGTCAATTCCGATCGCGTATAGCGGACGTCGTGCATGTAGGCGTTCGAGGTGAAATAGAGCATGGTACCGGTGAACAGCCGCGCATCCTCGACCGCCTCCAGTCCGAGAATGTCCTGGCCCGATGCGGCGTCGA
>JAXDCU010000536.1:0-4172 GCA_034677645.1 Verrucomicrobiia bacterium | reverse complement strand
GCCTGCGCCCAAAATCCCTAGCCGCGAACGTCACCGTATTTGCGTTCATGACCACTAAGTGGCTTTAGGAATCCGCCTTTGTGACTTCAACCTCAACTCCGCCTAGCCACTTGGTTAAGAGATTGTAGAGCGCGGCGATAATCGCGAAGAACACGAATCCGAGTAGCGGGTACTCACATCTTGCTTGTCACGAATCGGGCCTCGAGCTTCTATGACGGGCGTGACTGACTGGCCCAAGACTCTGAAAGAGGCATTCTGTGAGCGCTACAAGTGCCCAGAGGACCAGTACATGCGTCGAGCGTTCCGCAAGTGCCTTTACCGCCGGGCGTTGCCTTTCGCTCGCATCCTGACCGCTTTGAGCCCGGAGTTTTTCCAGGTTGACCTCGATGTGATTGAGAGAATGGGCAGCGCGCGGAACTGGAGGGAACTCCACGCCGAGCTGCGTGCCTTCTCGACTAACAGCCGACTGCGCACTCGGCCGTTGCGCAGCCAGTTCCACATCCGAGTCTCGGGCAACCGAATCCGACGACTGGCCGAGTCACTTTTCGGTCCCCAAACCCATTCCTCAAACCAGTAGCGCTCTCCTACTTGCCAGTCTTGACCTTCTCCCACTTGCCGCTGAGACCCGACTTGAGAACAGCGTCGCACACGTACTGAGTCTCAAGCGCGTCCTTGAACGTCGGGCTGGCGGGTTTGCCGGCGGCCACACCTTCAAGGAAGTCCGCCAACTGATGCACGAAGCTGTGCTCGTAACCAATCATGAGCCCCGGCACCCACCACTTACCCATGTAAGGATGATCGCCGTCGGTGACGTGAATGCTGCGCCAACCACGCAGGTACCCCGGGTCCCGATGCTCGAAATACTGCAAACGATGAGCGTCATGCAAGTCCCAGAAGATCGAGGCGTGCTCACCGTTTATCTCGAATGTGTAGAGCGCCTTGTGCCCCCGCGCGTAGCGAGTCGACTCGAACGTGGCCAGCGACCCGTTCTTGAATCGCGCCAGGAATGCGCAGGCGTCGTCAATGCCCACTTTCTCCACTTTGCCGGTAATCTGGTGTTTGCGTTGCTTAATGAACGTCTCGGTCGTCGCGGTGACCTTGTCTATCGATCCGTTCAGCCAAATAGCCGTGTCGATGCAGTGCGCCAATAGATCGCCCGTGACTCCGCTGCCAGCCACTTTCACGTCAAGCCGCCAAAGCGCGTCGCCGCCCTGTGGCAAGTCCTTCGAGATCGTCCAATCTTGCAAGAACTTGGCCCGATAGTGGAACACTCGCCCAAGTCTGCCCTCATCGACCAGCTTCTTCGCGAGTGTGATCGCCGGAATGCGGCGGTAGTTGTAAGACACGAAGTTCGGGACGCCGGCATTCTGGACCGCTCTGACCATTTGCTCGCCCTGCCGCCCGTTCATTGCTAGCGGTTTCTCGCAGACAATCATCTTGCCGGCTTTGGCTGCCGCAATTGCCACGTCGGCATGGACGTTGTTCGGCAAGCAGATGTCCACAAGATCAATGTCCTCTCGCGAGATCAACGTCCGCCAGTCAGTCTCTACTGATTCAAATCCCCAGCGCTGGGCGAATGCCTTTGCCTTGTCGGCGTTGAAATCGCCTACGGCCCTGAGAACTGGCTGATACTCCAAATCAAAAAAGTTCGTGACCTTCCGATAGGCGTTAGAGTGAGTGCGGCCCATGAAACCGCATCCGAGGAGTCCAACATTCAGGTTCTTCATAGTAACTGGTTTTTGGGTTGGGCCGAAAACAGACCGGGAAACACGCTAAAACACTCTGATCCCTAACGCTTCTCTCCGGTGCCCGTTCGCGGCGGTTGATTCATTTTCCGCGACGCTTGCTTACTGCTTTGGCTCTTGGACGAGTGCTTTTGGCCGAGGCGTTTTTCGCTGCTCGACCACGCGCAATCGGTTTCCTCGGCGATTTCGCGGCGACCTTCTTCCCGGCCCGCGCTTTGCTGACTTTGCGTTTCGGCACTGTGCGTTTCTTCGCCGGGCCACTAAGTCGTTTGGCAGCCGGCTTCGACGCCAGTTTGGCATTCAGAGCCTTTCGCTTCTTCGGTGCCCCGTCTTTGGAGCGTTTCAGCGCTGCTCCTTTAGCCGGGCCGACTGGCCGCGCAGTCGACGGCTCCGCTCGTTTGCGCGGAACAGTTTTCGGCGCCGGGGCCATCTGAGGCGCACTCGATGTGATCTTGACCGGCGTTGGCACGTGCGCAGGGGGGCGGACAAGTTCCTCGGTCCAGCCGTGCGCGTTGCGAACAGCGATCATGGCGGCAAGGATATCGTTCCATGTCTTCTGCAGCATCATGACTTCGTTTGGGAACATGCAGCCGTCCCAGCATATGTGGCGGACAGCGCGAGTGATGTTGTTATTGGCGTCACGGAGCCAGAAGCCGGCGTGTCTGGTGATGTCGAGCTTCCCGTTCAGGTCCGTCGCAAGGCAATGGTGACCGGTCTTGTCGTGAGTGCCTGAGCCTTTGACGGTCGCGTCGTTCTGGGCGACGTGGAAGTCGATGGTCCAGGGCCTAAGGGCGTTTGTGAGTTGGCGATAGGCGTCGTCCAGAATCGATGCATCCTTCCAGTCGTAGTCTGGCGGCACCAGCGCGTCTTCAGGCGCGTTGTAACCCAAAATGAACAGCAGCGTGTGGGCCATGTCGGCCTGAAATCCGAGCGTCCGCGGGCGCCCAACTGCCTCAAGCAGCTTCACCGATTGGCGCCAACTGTGCATGCCACCCCAGCAAATCTCCCCCTCGAACGCCAGACGTTCGCCAAAACCTTCGGCGACATTACACGCTTCTCCCAGAGTCTCCGCGATTCGCCTCGTGTTGTTTTCCGGGTCTTTGGACCACTCTTCCACGCCGCTGGCCGAATCGATCCTGACAACGCCGCTCGGCCTCAACCCCCACTCGCGCAATCTGGCCCCAATACGACAGCCTTTGCGGACTTGCAGAACGAACCGGGCGCGTTCCTCGTCGCTCCCCATGGCCGAACCACCGCCGGTGCCCGCCCAAATCGGAGCCACGACTGATCCCACCGCTAGCCCCTTGGCCGCAATCTCATCGCTCAAGCGCCTCAGGTCATCGTCGCTTATGTCGATTGCGATGTGGGGTTCGGAAAGGAAGATGTCGACGCCGTCGAACTTGACACCGTCGACCTCGGCCGCGGCGGTCATGCCCAACATCGTTTCGAGGTCTATGCATGACTCGGCGCCCGGGCTGCCTTTTCCGACAAGGCCGGGCCACATCGCATTGTGTAGTTTCGGATACCGATTGGTCTGTTCCTTCATCTCTGCTCCCGTGCGGTTGAAGTTGAGAAATACCACTCGTTCCAGATACTCCAGCGCATCCAGATTCTAACTTTGCGTTTCATGGCTGTCACCGTGAAAGCCGTGGCCAGACTAGCACCCGTCTTTTTTTCTTCAATGGCAAACTCGCGAGCAGACAGACTTGGAATTTTGACCTTTTATTGATGGCCACCCGCACCTAGGCTGTTTCCTCGGATTTGTTTATGGGGTTGCGCCTCTTTAACACGCTGACAAAGTCGGTCCAGGAATTCGCACCAATGGACCCCTCAAGCCGCCGCGTTGGGCTTTATTGCTGCGGTCCGACCGTATACGACTTTGGTCACATTGGCAATTTCCGTACGTTCGTTTTCGCGGACCTGGTTAGGCGTTACCTCGAGTTTCGCGGATTTGAGGTCACACATGTGATGAACATCACGGATGTCGAGGACAAGATACTCCGTGGCGTTCGCGAGACCGGCCTGTCACTGGCCCAGTACACCGACCGTTACCTGACGGCTTTTCTCGAAGATAGCCAGGCTCTCAATCTGCTGACGGCACACCATATGCCGCGCGCGACCGAACATATGCCCGCGATGCACGACATCATCGAGCGCCTTCTCAAACGCGGCATCGCCTACCAAGCCGCGGATGGGTCCGTCTATTTCAGTATCGAAAAGTATGTTGCCTCCGGGGCCAGGTACGGGCGCTTGCTCAATCTCGATCTGGAAACGCTCCACGCCGGCCAGCGAATCCACAGTGACGAATATGCCAAGGAATCCGTGGGCGACTTCGCGCTCTGGAAGGCACGCGCCCCTCAGGACGGCCAGGTCTTCTGGCCAAGCCCGTGGGGAGAAGGACGCCCCGGATGGCACATCGAGTGCAGC